>JAQUAP010000009.1:0-992 GCA_028687205.1 Candidatus Omnitrophota bacterium | reverse complement strand
CCAAAAGCAATAGCAATATTATTATCTATATTATTGCTTTCATCGCTGCTTTAGCCGGCCTGCTTTTCGGTTACGACACCGGAGTCATTTCCGGGGCCATACTTTTTATTAAAGACCAGTTTAACCTGACTTCTCAACTTGAGGAGAGAGTGGTGAGCGCCGTATTATTGGGCGCGGTGATCGGCGCGGCTTTTAGCGGCGCTATAGCGGATAGATTAGGCCGGCGCCGTTCGATTGTCATTACTGCCCTGCTTTTTTCCGCGGGAGCGGTTGGCTGCGCGTTTGCTCCGAGTATCCCTGTTTTAGTGGCCTGCCGTTTACTTATCGGTTTGGCTATAGGCGTTGCTTCTTACGTAGCTCCGCTTTATATCTCGGAGATCTCTCCGGCAAATGTAAGGGGGGCATTAGTGTCGCTAAACCAGTTGATGATCACCTGCGGCATCGTTGTCTCGTACCTCGTGGCTTATGCTTTGACGCTCGGGCAGAACGAATGGCGCTGGATGTTCGGCCTGGGAGCAATCCCGGCAATAATCCTGCTGATCGGTATGTTTTATCTTCCGGAAAGCCCGCGCTGGCTGGTCAGCCAGGGGTTGATCGAGAAAGCAAAAAAAGTACTCCAAAAGACGAGCGCCGGAAAAAATAGCGAAGAAGAGATACGCAAGATCTCCCAAACCGTTACCGATAAAGGCTGCTGCTGGAAGGAGGTATTCGCGCCCTGGATAAGGCCGGCGCTTTTTATCGGCATTGCCCTGGCTTTTTTCCAGCAGGCAACCGGCATTAATACCATCATCTATTATGCGCCGACCATATTTGAGTTTGCGGGTTTCGCTTCGCATAAGGTAGCGATACTGGCGACTGTCGGCGTAGGGATAGTGAATGTCTTGATGACGCTGGTAGCGATCTGGCTCCTGGACAGGATAGGGAGGAAGCCGTTGCTTTATCTCGGCATGAGCGGGATGGCTTTAAGCCTGGGTTTGTTAGGTTTTGCTTTT
>JAQUAP010000068.1 GCA_028687205.1 Candidatus Omnitrophota bacterium | reverse complement strand
CTCGGCTAAAGAAACAGCTAAACCGCCTTCGGAACAATCGTGCGCAGACTGCACCAGGCCTTTGGCTATTGCCTCCAGGGCAGTCTTCTGCACGCTCTTCTCTAACTTTAAATCAATTGCCGGACATTTACCCTTCTTTAAGTTATAAAGGGTCTTCAAGTATTCGCTTCCGCCTAATTCTTCCTTATTCTTACCGAGCAACAGGATTACATCCCCGCTATTTTTAAAATACTGCTTAATGATCTTTGCCCTGTCTTTGATTAACCCGACCATGCCGACAATCAGCGTGGGGTCAACCGAGCCTTTGGGGTTTTCATTATTGAAACTCACGTTGCCGCTCACGACCGGCGTATTTAAAGCCCGGCAAGCGCTAGAGATCCCTAAAGCTGTCTGTTTAAATTGCCAGAAAACCTCCGGATTTTTGGGGTTACCGTAATTTACTCCGTCGGTAATCGCCAGGGGACTGGCCCCGCTGCAGACTAAGTTGCGCGCTGCTTCCGCCACAGCAATTTCCCCGCCCTTAAAAGGATCCAGGTAGCAATAAGTAGAGTTACAATCGCAAACCGCAGCCACGGCCTTCTTTGACCCCGGCACTGCAGCAACGCCGGCATCCGAACCCGGGCCCAAAAGCACATTTTTACCGACTTTCGGGTCACCGTGCTTAAAAACCCAGCCCTTACTGGCAATGGTAGGATTGCTCAAGAGTTTTAATAATGCTGCATTATAATTCTTGGGCTCCTTTATACTGCTCAAGTTCAACTTATTTACTTTCGCCAGGTATTTTGGCCGGGTAGCCTTACGGTAATAAACCGGAGCTTCGACTAATGCCGCGGCAGGGACTTCGGCTACCACAATGCCATTTTCCCTGACCCTGACCATGCCATCATCGGTAACCTTGCCGATAATATCTGCCGGGACATGCCATTTGTCAAAGATCTTCTTTACCGCGTCCAGCTTATCTTTTTCAACAATCACCAACATCCTCTCCTGCGACTCAGAGAGCATCACTTCATAAGCGTTCATTCCTTCTTCCTTGCGCGGCACTAAAGCAATCTCAATCTCTATTCCGGTACCGGATTTATAAGAAGTCTCCGCGGTCGAACAGATCAACCCTGCAGCTCCCATATCCTGCATCCCCAGGGCTAATTTTTTCTTGATTAACTCAAGGCACGCCTCCCTTAAGATCTTTCCCATTTTGGGGTCGCCGATAGCTACGGCTGAACTTTTTTTAGCGGCATCTTCACTTAAACCGGCAGAAGCAAAAGCTGCGCCGGCCACGCCATCCCTGCCAGTGGGGCCGCCGACGATTAAAACTAAATTACCGACGCCGGTAGCGCGGGCCTTGACGATCTCTTTATTTTTGAGTACCCCTACAGTCATGGCATTGACCAAAGGGTTGCCTTCGTAAGATTCGTCAAAATATATTTCTCCGCCTAAAACCGGGACTTTGACCGCATTGGCGTAATCCGTAAAGCCGCGGATAATATTCTTGAATAAGAATTTTACCTTCTCCTTATCCAATTTGCCCAGGCGCAGGGAATCTAAAAGCCCTATCGGCCTGGCGCCCATCGTGAAAATATCACGGATACATCCGCCGCCGCCGGTCGCCGACGCTGCGTAAGGTTCTACTGCCGAAGGATGGTTATGGGATTCGATTTTAAAAGCCACGCCCAGGCCGTCGCCGATATCTACTACTCCGGCATTTTCACCTGGCCCCTGGATTACCTGTTTACCCTTGGTGGGAAAAAGTTTTAAGACGGGCTTTGAGTTTTTATAAGAACAGTGTTCGCTCCACATCGCGCTGAACAAGCCTAATTCCGTATAGTTGATTTCGCGGCCGAGGCGTTTCTTAATCATATTATACTCATCCATCGTCAGGCCTTCTTTTTCGATTACTTCTTTTGTCACGGCGATATCGTTACCAGACATTTAAAGCTCCTTTCGAAATAACTGACATTGTTATTGACCTTGTTTAAACGATCCTCTGCGCCATTGTAGGGAACGTTGCGTTATCTGCGCCATTGCAGATACTTTTGGAGCGCCTGTCACCGTTTATTTCTATTTAGGGAAAACGCGGGAAAAAATCTTATTTACGTTGCGCAGGTAATAATTCAAGTCGAATATCCTGTCCAGCTCTTTCTCATTTAAAATTTTTAATACCTGGGCATCCAGCAGGAGCGCGTCCTTAAAATCTATTTCTTCTTTCCAGGTGTACATCGCCGCGCGCTGCACTAAATCATAGGCCTTGGGCCGGCTTAACCCTTTTTCCATCAGCGCCAGGAGCACGCGCTGCGAAAAGATCAGGCCGCGGGTCTTGATTAAATTAGCCATCATATGCTCCGGATAGACATTTAACCCTTCAATAACCTGGATAAATTTATTCAGCATATAATCTAAAGCTAAAGTTGAATCCGGCATAATGATTCTTTCAACCGACGAGTGCGAGATATCCCGCTCATGCCAGAGCGCGACATTTTCCAGCGCCGCTTGCGCATTACCGCGCAGGAGCCTGGCTAAACCACAGATACGTTCGCAGATTACCGGATTACGCTTATGCGGCATGGCACTGGAACCTTTCTGGCCTTTAGCGAACGGCTCTTCTACTTCCAAAACTTCGGTGCGCTGCAGATGGCGCAGTTCGGTAGCGAATTTTTCTAAAGAAGCTCCGATAACCGCCAGGGTTGCCATATATTGGGCATATACATCCCGTTGTATTATCTGCGTAGAGATAGCTGCCGGTTTAAGGCCAAGTTTTTTGCAGACATAGGCTTCTACCTGCGGCTCAATATTAGAATAGGTACCTACGGCTCCGGAGAGTTTACCTGTGGCTACCTCGTCCCTGGCCTGCTTTAGGCGCACTAAATCCCTGCGCGTTTCGCTAAACCAGAGCGCGAGTTTTAAACCAAAGGTAGTCGGCTCGGCATGCACGCCATGCGTGCGGCCTATACAAGCCGTATCCTTATAGAGTTTTGCTTTTTTCGCCAGCAGCTTAAGCAGCCTATTTAGGTCATCAATCAAGATATCCGATGCCTCTTTAAGCTGCACACCCAGCGTAGTATCCAGGATATCGGAGGAGGTGAGCCCTGCGTGCAGGTATTGGGCATCTTTCCCAATATATTGGGCTACATTGGTCACAAATGCCACAACATCATGTTGTGTCTTCTCTTCAATTTTTTTGATGCGGGGTAAATTAAACCTGGCTTTTCGTCTTATTCTTCTGACTGCATCTTGGGGGACTTTCTTTTGTTTGGCGAGGGCTTCTAAGGCGAGCAGCTCAATGGCAAGCATGGTCTTAAACTTAAACTCCTCCTGCCAGATACTGCTCATTTTCGGTAGGCTGTAACGTTCAATCATGTAAGCTTTTCTCCCTTGCAATGAGGAGTGTATTATAGCAAAAATTTGCCTTTTGGCAAATAAAAAAAATGGCGGTATCTTATTGCTAAAAGCGCCTGGTTTAGCTATAATATTTTCAAGGGAAAACGACTGGAGAGAGATTTATGCAGCGGAATAAAAAAATAATTCTAATGGTTTGCGGCCTACTGGTTTTTCTTGCTCCTTTTGTTACGTACCTGAATTCCGTCCATAACGGGTTTCTGGCCGGAGATGACGAGGAGATCATCCTGCGCAACGCCTACCTCAGGGATGCGGGCGACTTCTATAAATTCTTTACGCAGAATTTTAAGGCGGGCTCAGGCGTAACCTCCAACTATTACCGGCCTTTCCAGCTCCTTACTTACGGCATAATCGCCAAGACTATCGGCATCAAGCCCGCGCCCTTTCACCTCGCCTCCATACTCTTCCACAGCTTATGCGGCCTCCTGATATACCTTGTCTTTTTAAGGCTCCTTTATCCGGCAGTTTCCCTGCCCATCATCGTTTTAACAGCGCTTCTCTGGGCCAGCCTTCCCATACATAACGAAGAAATTGTCGGGGCTACGGGATTAGGCAGCCCCGCATACCTGTTCTGGATGCTGGCGGGCATCCTTGCTTTTTTAAATTTTGCGGGCGGGAATAAAATCAGGTGGTATATTGTTTGCCTGATGAGTTTTATCCTTTCTCTATTCTCTAAAGAAAGCGCGGTTGTCTTTCCCGGCCTCGTCCTCGGAATGCATATCGCCTGCATGCATGCCGGCAGCTTAAAAAAGCTAAGATTAAAGCGGCTTCTTCTGCTGCATGCGCCATTCTGGCTGCTGGCGTTTATTTATATCGCCCTGCGCCTGACTCTGCTTAATTTTGAAAATACCCTGAATTTCTATAACAGCGCAAATATATTTACGCAGAATTTTTCTTTCCGGCTCTATACCTTTTTTAGCGTAGTCGGGCGCGGCCTGACGATAATCTTCCTGCCTATAGGCCTGCATCCTGAAAAATCCTGGCCAATCTTCACTAGCTTCTTTGCTCCGCAGGTCTTCTGGTCTTTTTCAGTCCTAACCCTCTTAATCGCGCTGGCTGTCGTTCTCAGGAAGAAAAACCCCATCTTCTCCTTTGGCATATTCTGGTTCTTCTTCAGCTACCTGCCGATGAGCAACCTGGCGGTGATGATTAATGCCCTGGCCTGGGACCACTGGTTTTATGTGCCTGCGGCAGGAATACTCCTTAGCCTGGCGAGCTTGCTGCGGAAAAAATCCGTGCAAAAGATTGCTTATCTGCTGCTGGCAGCAGGGGTAACCATATTCAGCATCATCAGTATTGCGCGTAATAACTACTGGAAGGATACAGAAACGCTTTCCAGGTTTATCTTGCGTTATGAATCCGGCTCGGCAAAGACCTGGAACAACCTGGCTATTGCCTTAGCGGAGAAAGGCAGGTACCAGGAGGCGATAGAAGGCTACTCCAGGGCAATAGCGCTGGAAGACAGCTATCCCCAAAGCCACCATAACCTGGCTAACGCTTACGCCAGCCTGGGTAAATACGATTTAGCGGAAGAAGAATACCTGAAGGCAATTGCAATGGATAACCGTTTTTACTACTCGTACCTGGCGCTGGGTAAACTTTATCTGGTTATGGGAGAAAAAGGGAAAGCGGCGGATTATTTGCAGAAAGCCCTGGAAATTTATCCGGGCTTAGCTGAAGCAAAAAAGCTCTTAAAGAAACTGCGGCTTAATAACCTTCCTTAGGATAAAAGAATATTTATTATATTCAGGGGTTTACGCAGCAAGGCCTTACGCTTGATGAGAATGCGGCGGGCATCTACTGCTGGTAAAGGCCTGGAATTTAAAGAGGCTTTTGCTAGCCTGTATTTACCATAAGCCAATCTCTTAGGATTGGAGATATTGACCTGTATTTTAACTCCGGCAAAAGGCCTGTTGATACTGATAGTAGGTTGCTTGCCAAACTGCTCAAGCGTTAATTTTGGTTCAACCAATAAATCACCGTTCTCTCCCCGCACGCCAAAAGCCTGCGTTATGAGGGTCAGGATAAACCAGCTGGCTGAGCCGGTCAGGTATGAATACATCCCGCGCCCCTGGCTGTTAAAATATTCCGGCAGGCAGGGATAAATCCTGCTCTTTTTGGTAT
>JAQUAP010000067.1 GCA_028687205.1 Candidatus Omnitrophota bacterium | reverse complement strand
TTTTTCACCGGAAAACAGAAGTTCGTGGATTCCGCCGGGCGCGTGGATAAATTTATCAAGAAATACGGCAAAAAAAATGCTTGAAAAGCTGCAGAAATTAGAAGCGCGTTATGAGGAGCTGGAGAAATTATTATCTTCTCCGGAGGTGCTCAGCGACCGCCAGGGCTCCAACAAGCTGGCCAAGGAGCTTTCTAATTTAAAGGAGCCGGTTACCTTGTTCCGCGAGCATAAACGTATCGCCAAAGAGATGCGGGAACTGGAACTCGTTTTAGGAGAGAAGCATGACAAGGATTTCCTGGAATTAGCCAGGAGAGAATCGGAAGACCTCAAATTAAAACTCAAAGAGATAGAAGAAAAAATAAAAGAAGCCTTTATAGAAAAAGATAAAGACGCAGGAAGCGATATCATCGTGGAAATCCGCCAGGGCACAGGCGGAGATGAAGCGGGCTTATTTGCCGCGGACCTTTACCGGATGTATACAAAATACGCCAACAGTAAAGGCTGGTCAGTGGAGTTGATGTCCGCGACGAACAATGAATCCGGAGGCCTTAAGGAAGTATCATTCAGCGTAAAAGGCAAAGACGCCTATAGCCGTTTAAAATTTGAAAGCGGGGTGCACCGCGTGCAGCGCGTGCCTACGACTGAGGCCCAGGGCAGGATTCACACTTCCACCGCGACGGTCGCGGTTTTAGTTGAACCCGAGGAGGTGGATTTAGTCATTGAGCCGGCCGATTTAAGGATTGATACCTACCGTTCAAGCGGGCCAGGCGGCCAGCACATGCAAAAGACGGATTCCGCGGTAAGGATTACGCATATGCCTACGGGCGTAGTGGTCGCCTGCCAGGATGAACGCTCGCAGCTGAAAAATAAAAACAAGGCAATGAGGATCTTACGCGCCAAGCTCCTGGATGCTAAAAAGGAAGCTGAGTCCAAAAAGATTTCCCAGGAGAGAAAATCCCAGGTCGGCTCAGGCGACCGCAGCGAGAAGATACGCACTTATAATTTTCCCGACCGGCGCGTTACCGACCATCGCATAAATTTTACCACGCACAGGTTAGAAGCTGTGCTGGAAGGCGAATTCGACGAGATATCCGATGCGCTTATTAAGGCCGAACAGGAGCAAAGGCGGAAGAACCAATGAATGAAGCGGAATTATTATTTACCCAGGCATTAGGGTGTGACAGATTGGCTTTATACCTGAATAAGCATAAATATTTAGGGCAGGACGAAGCTGCTTTTATTTCTTCGGCTTTAAGCAGGAGAATTAAAGGTGAGCCGCTGCAATATATCCTGGGGAAGGCCGAATTTATGGGCCTGGAAATAGAGGTTAATCCGGATGTGCTTATCCCGCGGCCCGAGACAGAGATACTGGCAGCAAGAGCGCTCGAATATGCTAAGCAGGAGCAAGCCCGCGACGTCCTGGACCTGGGCACAGGCTCGGGGTGTATCGCGGTAGCTTTAGCTAAACATTTAACCGGTTTAAAGTTAGACGCCAGCGATATATCGGATAGGGCCTTAGCAGTAGCCGCAAGAAACGCGTTAGCGCACGGCGTAAATATCCATTTTATCAGGAGTGATTTATTTGCTGCCTTAAGCTGCGGGAAATATGATATGATTGTCAGTAATCCGCCTTACATAGTAAGCGCGCAGATCCGTAAGTTGCAGCCGGAATTAAGCTATGAGCCTGTTTTGGCGTTAGCTGGCGGAGCTGATGGCTTAAATTTCTACCGCCGGATAATCCCGGGAGCGCCGGATTATTTAAAGAAGAACGGTTTATTAATTATGGAGATAGGCTTGGGGCAAAGACCCGCTATAGAAAAAATATTCCTGGATGCGGGAAAATTCGAGCTGACAGAAGTAATTAAAGATTATAATAACGTAGAGAGAGTGTTGGTCGCCAGAAAGGCAGATCAAGATGGATAAATTAATTATTGAAGGGGGAGTAGCGCTAAAGGGCGAACTTACCGTCTCCGGGGCAAAGAACGCGGTCTTGCCTATCCTGGCAGCAACCCTGCTTACGGACGATGCCTGCGTAATTAAAGGAGTGCCGGATTTGCGCGATACCAATACCATGATAAGGATACTGCGCTCTCTGGGTAAAAGCGCTGAACTGGAAAAAGGCGTCGTCACGGTCACCGCGCTAAAAAAGACAGGTTATGTTGCCGATTATAAATTAGTTTCCACCATGCGCGCCTCTTTCTGCGTCCTGGGCCCGCTATTAGGCAAGCTTAAGAAAGCCAAGGTCTCTCTTCCCGGAGGCTGCATCATCGGCGTGCGGCCGGTAGATTTGCATTTAAAGGGCATCCGGGCCCTGGGCACGGATATCAGTATCGAGTCAGGTTATGTTATTGCCAAGGCAGAAAAATTAAAGGGCAATCATGTGTACCTGGGCGGAGTTTACGGCTCTTCAGTTTTAGCTACGGATAACGTGATGATGGCCGCGGTATTAGCCAGCGGCAAAACTATCATTGAGTCAGCTGCCTGTGAGCCGGAAGTAGTGGATTTAGCGGAATTTTTAATTAAAATGGGCGCTAAAATCAAAGGCCATGGCACGCCTATAATTGAGATAGAGGGAGTAAAACATCTGCACGGGGCAACGCATACGATTATCCCGGACAGGATTGAGGCCGGGACAATCATGCTCGCCGCCCTAATTACCCGCGGCGATATCCTGATCAAGAATGTTTTTTATAAACACCTGGGCGCGCTTATCGACAAGTTGGAAGAGGCGGGAGCAGCTGTGGTAAAAACAGAAAACTCCATACATATGCGTTATAAGAAACAACTTAATGCCGTGAATATTACTACGCTTCCTTATCCGGGTTTTCCTACGGATATGCAGGCGCAGATGATGGCGCTGATGAGCGTCACGCCCGGCATAAGCGTGATTACCGAGAAGATTTATCCGGACAGGTTTATGCATGTTGCCGAGCTTAACCGTATGGGCACGCATATCCAGAGGGAAGGCCCGCACGCCATCGTGGAAGGGATTAAGGAGCTTTCCGGGGCTCCGGTAATGGCTTCGGATTTACGCGCCTCTGCCTGTTTAGTGCTTGCCGGCCTGGCAGCCCGCGGGAAAACCTCCGTATCCAGGATATATCACCTTGAGCGCGGCTATGAAAACATCGAGGAAAAGCTGGAAAAATTAGGCGCAAAAATTTGGAGAGAAAAAGAATGATTTTGATGCTTGATAATTACGATTCGTTTACCTATAACCTGGTGCAATATTTAGGCTCGCTGCACCAGGAGGTAAAGGTTTTTCGTAATGATAAGATCACTTTAAACGAAATAAAAAGCTTGCGCCCCGAAAAAATCGTTATTTCTCCCGGGCCGGGCCGGCCGGAAGATGCGGGGGTCTCCTGTGCGCTAATCAAAGAATTCGCTTCCCGCATCCCTATTTTAGGGGTCTGCCTTGGCCACCAGGCCATCGGCTATGTATACGGAGGCAGGATCGTCGGCGCCAAGAGGCTTATGCATGGCAAGACATCCATGATTTATCATAATAAAAAAGATATCTTCAAAGGGCTGCCTAACCCTTTTGAGGCCACGCGCTACCATTCTTTGCTGGTAGAGAGAAAAAGCCTGCCTGAGGATTTAGAGATAACCGCCTGGACAAAAGAAAAAGAAATCATGGGGTTAAAACATAAGCAATATCCTGTCTGGGGAGTACAGTTCCATCCGGAGTCTATTCTTACCAGGCAGGGGATGAACCTGCTAGCGAACTTTATTAAATTATGACAATCAAGAAAGCCATCAAGAAACTTACCGGAAAAAACGACCTCAGCGCCGGCGAAATGCAGGCGGTGATGCAGGATATCTTAAGCGGGACAAGCGATACCGCGGATATCATTGAATTTTTGACTTCCCTGGATGCTAAGGGAGAAACAGTTGAGGAGCTTACCGCTGCGGTAGAGGTAATGCTTAAATATGTTGAGCCGATTATCGTAGATAAGCCTAATATCCTGGATACCTGCGGGACCGGCGGAGATAAATTAGGTACTTTTAATATCTCAACGCTTGCGGCTTTTGTCGCCAGCGGCGCGGGCGTGGTCGTGGCTAAGCACGGCAACCGCTCTGTATCCAGTACCTGCGGAAGCGCGGATATTTTAGAGGCCTTGGGCGTAAATATAAATATGGACAGGCTAAAAATCAAAAAATGCCTGGAAGAAATCGGGATTGCTTTTTTGTTCGCGCCGGCCTTGCATCCGGCGATGAAACATGTTATGCCCGCGCGTAAACAGATTGCCCATAAGACTATGTTTAACCTGCTGGGGCCGTTGATTAATCCTGCCCGGGCTACCAACCAGCTCATCGGCGTTTACAGCGCTCACTGGCCGCCTGTTTTAGCTAAGGTTTTATCTAATTTAGGCACCAGGCACGTCCTGGTAGTACACGGCCAGGATGGCCTAGATGAAGTAACCACTACGGATAAAACTTTTGTTTCCGAGGTAAATTACGGCAAGTTCAGCGATTACCAGATCACTCCGGAAGGCTTCGGATTTAAGCGCAGCCGTATAGAGGACCTTTTAGGCGGGAGCCTGGATGATAATGTCCGGATTGCCAAGGAGGTCTTAAGCGGCAAAGGTGGTTTTAAGCGGGATATCGTTGTACTGAATGCCGGATGCGCCATTTACGCAGCGGATAAGGCTGCTTCCATTAAAGAAGGGATAGAGCTGGCAATACAATCAATAGACAGTAAAGCGGCTTTAAGAAAATTAGAATTGCTCAAGGAGTATGCGCGATAATGGCTAAAGCGGACACCTTAAAAGAAATCATTTTAAAGAAAAAAGAGAGAATAGCTTTGGCAAAGCAGGCTCTCCCTGAAGAAGAATTAAAGCTTAAGGTTCAGTCCCTTGGCGCTGCGCGCCCGTTTATTGAGGCGATAAATAAACCGCGCCAGATCGCTTTAATCGCTGAAATCAAGAAGGCATCGCCTTCAGAAGGAGTTATCCGCCAGGATTTTAATTCTGCTGAAATCGCCAGGTCCTATCAGGAGGCGGGAGTACAGGCAATATCGGTCTTAACCGAAGAAGATTATTTTCTGGGGAATATCGCCTATATCAATGAAATAAAAAATCTCTGCCCGGCGCCGGTGTTAAGGAAAGATTTTATCATTGAGCCTTATCAGGTCTATGAGTCGCGCTTTTACGGGGCTGACGCCATACTGCTTATCGCTGATTTACTTACACAGGATGAGCTAACGCAGTTTACGACGCTAGCCTCGGATTTAGGGATGGATTGCCTGGTTGAGGTGCACGATGAAAGAGAATTAAAAAAAGTTTTAAAATTAAAGAATATTCCGCTCATCGGCATCAATAACCGTGATTTACATACCCTGGAAGTTGACTTCAAGACTACCGAGAAGTTATTCACGCTTATCCCTAAGGATAAGGTAGTGGTGGTAGAAAGCGGGATTAAGAGTTACCAGGATGTCCTGTTCTTAAAAATACTCGGGGTGAATGCCGTTTTAATCGGCACCGCCTTTATGCAGGCGGAAGACATTACCCGAAAAGTTGAAGAGCTGATGGGATGGTAAAGGTAAAGATTTGCG
>JAQUAP010000008.1 GCA_028687205.1 Candidatus Omnitrophota bacterium | reverse complement strand
GTAGAGTTATATTCTAAATAATAGAGAGTTTGCACTCATTTAAGGAGGAAATAGATGGGTATAAAATGGAGAGATTTTCAATTACCAAAGAGATTAGAGTGTGACGAGGCTACTTACAGCAATACCTACGGTAAATTTTCCGCCGCACCCTTTGAAAGAGGTTACGGGGTTACCCTGGGTAATTCCCTAAGAAGGGTTTTATTTTCTTCTATAGAGGGAAGCGCGGTAACCAGCGTTAAAATCGCCGGGGTGCAGCATGAATTTTCTGCTATCCCCGGGGTCTTAGAAGATGTCCCCGAGCTGATCCTGAATATCAAGAGCCTGGTCCTTAATTCACATTCCAAGATCCCCAAGACCATCTATATCAAGGCCCACGCTAAAGGAGAAATTAAGGCCAAGGATATTGAGGTGGACGAGACCATTGAGATTATCAACCCGGAACTGCATATTGCTACCTTAACCAAGGATACCAAGTTAAACATTGAAATGGGCGTTGCCCGCGGCCAGGGCTATGTCCCCGCAGAGTTGACTAAAAAAGAAGATAAGGCCATCGGCGTTATCCCGGTTGACGCCATCTTTACCCCCATCAAGAAGGTAAATTTCTTTGTGGAGAATACCCGCGTCGGGCAGCGCACGGATTATGATAAATTAATCCTGGAAATATTCACTAACGGCGCCATCAGCCCTAAAGACGCGTTATTGTACGCCTCCAACATACTCCAGAGGCACTTGGATATATTCGTTAACTTCGGGCAGCTTCCTGAGGATATAGTAGAAGAAGAGCTGGAGATGACCAAGGAAGAAATAGCCCTCTATGAAAAACTCAGGCTGCCCATCTCGGAACTGGAGTTGTCCGTACGCAGCTCCAATTGCTTAAGAGAAGCGGGGATCAAGATTATCGCGGACCTGGTGAAAAAGACCGAGGATGAGATGCTGGACTTTAAAAACTTCGGGAAAAAGTCATTGACCGAAATAAAAGAGCTGCTGATGGGCATGGGATTGACTTTAGGCATGCAGGTCGACGCTAAAAAAATAAAGAAGGCTTAAAAATATGCGACATAAAAAGAAAAAGCTGCAACTAAACCGTTTTACCAGCTGGCAGGATGCCACCATCAAGAGCCTGGCAAGGAACCTGCTTATTTATGAAAGTATGAGGACTACTCTGCAGCGGGCCAAGGCAGTCAGGCCGCTTGCCGAAAAACTCGTTGCCCTGGCTAAGAGTAATACCCTTGCGGCAAAGAGGGAGGCTTTCAGGATTTTAGGCGACCATAAGCTGGTAGCCATGCTTTTTAACGAGATTGGCCCGCGTTTTGCCAAAAGGGCCAGCGGTTACACCAGGATTATCAATTTAGCCAGGCGCAGGGGCGACGACGCCAAGCTGGTTATTTTTGAACTTACCGAGCAAAAGGTAAAAGTAAAAAAAGTCAAAAAAGCAAAGGAGGCAAAAGCAGAGGAAGCGGATAAGGCAGTCGAGGAAGGACGCGAACCGGCGGCCGAAGAGAAAAAAGCTGAAAAACCCCGCGAAACAGCGGTCCAGGAAAAAGCCCCGCAAACTAAAAAGCCTTCCAAGAAATTCCTGGGCGGTATAAGGAGTATTTTTAAGAAAGAAAGGGACTCGCTATAAAGCTATTTTTTCCCTATGCACATAGATACGAGGCTAGCCAAGCGCTTAAAAAATGTCAAACCTTCATCAACCCTCGCTATCACCTCCAAGGCTAAAAAGTTAAAATCCGAAGGGTTTGATATAATCACCCTGGCCGCAGGAGAGCCGGATTTTGATACCCCGGATTTCGTAAAGAGCGCTGCCATTGAAGCCATAAACTCCGGCTTTACCAAATATACCCCTACCACAGGCATCCCGGAATTAAAGAAACTAATCTGCGAAAAATTCAGTAAAGACAATAGCGTGGAGTATACCCCCTCCCAGGTCGTCGTTTCCTGCGGGGCAAAGCACAGTATATTCAACGCCCTTTTTGCCCTGGTTAACCCGAAAGACGAAGTGCTGATTCCTTCTCCATACTGGGTAAGCTATCCTGAGATGGTCAATCTTTGCGCAGGCTCAGCCCGCTTTATCCAGACCCTGCCTAAAAATAATTTTAAAATTACGGCAAAAGATTTATCCAGCCAGATCAGCGACAAGACTAAAATACTTATCCTGAACAGCCCTTCTAATCCCGCCGGCAGCGTCTATACGGAGGATGAATTAAGGGAGCTTGCCGCCATCTGCGTAAAAAATAAAATTTTTGTTATCAGCGACGAGATTTACGAAAAGCTTATTTACGACGGCTTAAGGCATATTTCGATAGCCAGTTTAAATAAGGATATCTGCGATTTGACGCTTACCGTAAACGGTTTATCCAAAAGCTACTCCATGACCGGCTGGCGTATCGGTTATCTGGCTGCGCCCGGATATATAGCCGAGGCAATATCCAGGTTACAGGACCATTCAACCTCCAACCCTAATTCTATTGCCCAGAAGGCGGGGCTGGCCGCGTTAGGCGCCCCCGATAGTTTCTATAAAAAAATCTGCCAGCAATTCCAGGAGAGAAGGGATTATTGTATCGGAAGGCTTAAGGCAATGCCTAAAATAAAGCCGGTTATTCCTCAGGGCGCTTTTTATATATTTTGTGATATTGCCAAAACTAATCTTGATTCTACAGAGGTAGCCAACCGCCTGCTGGATGAAAAATCCTTGAGCGTTATCCCGGGAGAAGGGTTCGGCGCGAGTAATTATATACGCCTGAGTTTCGCTGCCAGCCTGGAAAACCTTAAAAAAGGAATGGACCGGCTGGAGGATTGGCTGAAAAAGGTTTAAAAATGCCTAAGACAATCGCGGAAAAAATATTAAGCGCTCACGCCGGCAAAGATTTAAAAGCCGGCGACTTTGCAATATGCAAGGTCGATTTTACCTTTGGCCAGGACGGGACAAGCGCGATTATTATTGACCGTATAAAAGAGCTGGGGGTAAAGCAGTTAAAAACCGATTTTTGCCTGGTGATTGACCATAGCGCGCCCTCCCCGAACGAAGGGGTCTCGCGGGTGCATAAAAAAATGCACAATTTTGCCCGGGAGTTTAAGCAGCGGATTTTTGACATCGGCTGCGGCGTATGCCACCAGGTTATCCCCGAATCAGGAGAGGTTTTACCCGGAAAATTAATCCTGGGCGCGGATTCACATACTTGCACTTACGGCGCTTTAGGGGCTTTTTCCACGGGCGTAGGCTCAACGGATTTAGCGATTGCCTTAGCTACGGGAAAAAACTGGTTTAAAGTTCCGGAAACTTTCAAGATTATCGTAAAAGGTAAACTCCCTAAAGGCGTATTCGCAAAAGATATCATTCTGCAGATTATCGGAAAAATCGGTGCGGATGGAGCGACTTACCAGGCAGTTGAATTTTGCGGCCCGGTAATTGAGAAGATGGATATGGACGGCCGTTTTACGATGTGCAATATGGTAGTAGAAATGGGCGCCAAATGCGGATTTATGCCGCAGGATAAAATAACTTTCGCCTGGTTAAAATCCCGGGGAGTAAAGCAGTCGGCAATAAAACCCGTTTGCGCGGATAAAGGCGCCGTATACGCCAAGGTCCTGGAATTTGACATCTCAAAACTTAAAAGCCAGGTCTCTCTGCCGCATAGCGTGGATAAGGTCAAGCCGGCGGTAGAGTTAAAGGCGGTAAAGATCAATGAAGCGTTTTTGGGGACCTGCACAAACGGAAGGTTGCAAGATTTCAAAATAGCTGCTAAAATACTCAAAGGCAGGAGGGTAGCGCCAGGAGTAAAGCTTATTATCGCCCCCAGTTCGCGTGCGGTATTGCTGGAGGCCATAAGATTAAAATTAGTAAATACCTTTATTGAGGCCGGCGCGATAATCCTGGCTCCGGGGTGCGGCCCCTGCGTAGGCACGCATAACGGCATACCCGCGGACGGAGAAATAGTTATTTCTACCGCCAACAGGAATTTTAAGGGCAGGATGGGAAACCCTAAAGCCTTTATATATTTAGCTTCTCCGGCAACCGTAGCCGCATCAGCGGTTAAAGGTTATATTACGGACCCGAAGAGCTTGCTTTAATAATTATGAGTTACACCCGGCGCTGATCGGTATTGCGCCGGTGCGCCCTTCTGGGCAGGGAGGAATGATGGAGATAAGGGAATTACTTTTGATGTGCATTGAGAAAAACGCCTCTGATTTACACATAACCGAAAATGAACCTCCGATTTTACGTATTGACGGCTTACTCCGGCGCATGAACCTTCCTCTCCTGGATAAACCGGACCTGAAGAAGATGATTTACGGCATCCTGAATAATTCCCAAAAAGAGATTTTTGAAAAGGAGCTGGAGCTTGATTTTTCTCTCGCCCTTCCGGGCTTAGACAGGTTCCGGACAAATATACACCTGCAAAAAGGCTGCCCTGAAGCGGCATTCAGGCGGGTACCTTTGGAAATACCTACGATTGAAAAATTAGGCCTCCCGCAGATTGTCAGCGACCTGGCGCGCCGGCCAAACGGATTAGTCTTGATTACCGGGCCTACCGGCATGGGAAAAACCACTACCCTGGCTACGATGATCGACCTGATCAATAAAGAGAGAGAATGCCTGGTCATGTGCATAGAAGACCCGATTGAGTTTATCTTTAAAAATAATAAGAGCGTCATTAAGCAAAGGGAGGTTTATTCGGATACGCATTCCTTTGCCGCTGCCCTGAGGCACGCGCTGCGCCAGGACCCCAATGTCATTGTCGTCGGTGAAATGCGGGATTGGGAGACTATTTCTACGGCTCTTACCGCCGCAGAAACCGGGCACCTGGTTCTGGCTACCCTGCATACGCCTGACGCGCCTCAGACTATCGCCAGGATTATTGATGTTTTTCCTCCGCATCAGCAACAGCAGGTTAAATTACAGCTGGCCGATTCCCTTCAGGGGGTAGTCTCACAATTGCTGCTTCCGCGCGCTTCAGGCAAGGGAAGGGTGCTGGCTACGGAAATAATGATTGCTACAGCCGGGATAAGAAACCTTATCCGCGAACATGAGATTGAACAAATCCCTACGCTTATGCAGACAGGCTCGCAATACGGCATGAAGACAATGGATAAATGCCTGAAGGAGCTGACACAGGCAGGGCAAATCACCCTGGATGTCGCGCTCGCTAAAGTTAAAAACACGGATGAATTCAAGCAGCAATGAAATTAAACGGCGAGGCTTTAAAATTAGGCGATAATATCAACACGGATTTTATTATCTCGGGAAGATACAAGTTTGCCATTACCGATATGAAAGAGCTGTCCAGGCACATCATGGAAGATATTGACCCCGGGTTTGCGGCCAGGATAAAACCGGGTAAATCCATGATCGTAGCCGGCAAGAATTTCGGTATGGGCTCTTCGCGCGAACAGGCGCCCCTGGTGATTAAAGAAGCCGGGATTGTGGCGGTGTTAGCTAAGAGTTTTGCGCGTATTTTCTACCGGAACGCCTTTAACATAGGACTGGCTTTAATCGAAACAGATACGGATAAGATTGGCGAAAACGATATAATAGAAATAGACCTGGACAAAGGTATAGCCAGAAACACGACCAAAAATCTTGACCTGGCCTTAAAACCTTTCCCTAAGTTTATGCAGGAGTTGCTTAAGGAGGGCGGCATTATCAATTATTACAGGAAGTATGGGGAGCTAAAAGTATAAAATGACGCATAAAATAACCCTGATTCCCGGTGATGGTATTGGGCTGGAAGTCAGCACAGCTGCCAAGAGGTGCGTTGAAGCCACCGGCGTAAAGATCGAGTGGGAAGAAGCACTGGCCGGAAGTGTCGCGTTAGAAAAAACCGGTGAGTTACTGCCTAAAAGCACGCTGGATTCCATAAGAAAAAATAAAGTTGCCCTAAAAGGGCCGATCATAACCCCGGTAGGCGAAGGTTTTCGTTCGGTTAATGTGGGCATCCGGCAGGCTTTAGGGTTGTACGCCTGCGTACGTCCGGCAAAGACATATCCCGGCGTAAAAAGCCTGTATAAAGATATAGACCTGGTGATTATCCGCGAGAATAGCGAAGACCTCTACGCGGGCATAGAATTTGAAGCAGGCAGGCCCGCAACAAAAAATCTTATTCAAGAAATAGAAAAATACAGTAAGAAAGAAATCCGGCCGGATTCCGGAATTTCTATTAAGCCTATCTCTAAGGCCGCCTCCGCAAGGATAGTCAGGTTTGCTTTTGAATATGCCCTGAAATGCAAGCGTAAAAAAGTGACGCTGGTGCATAAAGCGAATATTATGAAATTTACCGACGGGCTTTTCTTAAAAACCGGGCGTGAAGTCGCCAAAGACTACGCCGGTAAAGTTATTTTTAATGAAGCGATCGTAGACAATATGGCGATGCAGCTGGTGCAAAAGCCGCACCTGTATGATGTCCTGGTCCTGCCTAACCTTTACGGCGATATACTCTCGGACTTATGCGCCGGGCTTATCGGCGGATTGGGGATCGCCCCGGGAGCGAATATCGGTGATAACCTCGCCGTATTTGAAGCAGTGCATGGCTCAGCGCCGAAATATCAGGGCCTGAATAAAGTAAACCCTACCGCGATGATCCTATCGGCAGTACTTATGCTTGAGTATCTCAAGGAAGAAAAGGCTGCCCGGCAGTTAGAAAATGCGGTAAAGGCAGTCATTGCCGAAGGCCTCCAGGTTACCTACGATTTTAAATCCGATCCTAACGATCCTGACGCCGTCGGCACGCGTGAGATGGCCGAGGCGATTATTAAAAAACTAAAATGAAAATAAGCATTGTCGGCGCGGGAAACGTCGGTGCCTTGAGCGCTATGCGTATCGCGCAATATAACTTAGGCGATATCTTCCTGATTGATATTGTTAAGGGGTTGGCTGAAGGCAAGGCTCTGGATTTAGCCGATGCCCAGGCAGTATTAGGGATTGATTATAACATCCGGGGCTCTGATGATTTCAACAATATAAAGGATTCCGATATTGTAGTGGTTACCGCGGGCCTGGCGCGTAAGCCCGGGATGACCCGCGAAGAGCTTCTTGCCAGGAACAGCCAGATTTTAAAAGAGGTGTGCTTAAATATAAAAAAATTAGCGCCCCGGGCCGTGGTGATAATCGTTACTAATCCGCTTGACCTGATGACCTACCTAGCATTAAAGGTAACCGGTTTTGCCAAAAATAAGGTGCTCGGCATGGGCAGCAGCCTGGATAGTTCCCGGTTCGCTAACCTGATCAGCCAGGAATTAAAATTACCGGCCAGCAGCATAGAGGCAATGGTAGCGGGAGCCCATGGCGAGGGTATGTTGCCTTTGGCCAAACAGACTAAGATAAAAGGGGTAAACCTGGAAGAGTTTTTAAGCGATGAAAAGACAGCTTGCCTGACTAAAAAAACTGTGGAGAGGGGAGCCCAAATCGTTGCCTTATTAGGCAGCGGAAGCGCATTTTTCGCGCCATCTGCCGCGGTCGCGCAAATGGTCAGGGTTATTGCCAAAGATGAAAAAAGGATTTTAGGCGCCTGCGCTTATCTGGACGGCGAATACGGGATTAAGGATATTTGTATAGGCGTACCCTGCCGTTTAGGCAAGGCCGGCATTGAAAAGATCATCGAGCTGGAGCTGACCGCTAAAGAGAAAAAAGAGTTGTTGCGTTCGGCTGAGGCTATGCGCGGCTTATTAAAACAGCTTACCTTTTAGTCAATTTATGTATGATTTAGCGATCATCGGCGCGGGTTGGGCAGGTTTTAACGCTTCCTTAAAAGCAAAACAATTAGGCCTTAAGGTTATCCTCGTCGATAAATCGCTTCTTGGCGGGACCTGCCTCAACCTGGGATGCATACCTACCAAGACGCTCATTCAATCCGCGAAAATATTCAACCTGGCCAGGCAAGCTTCTGAATTTGGCGTCAATCTTTCTTCACCGACAGCAGATTTCCTTAAAATCCAGGAGAGAAAAGATAAAATAATCCGTCAGCTGCAGAGCGGCATGCAGCTGATGCTAAAAGATATTGATTATGTAACCGGCCAGGCCCGGCTCGTCTCCAACCAGGAAATCAGGGTTTCAGATAAAACCATCCAGGCCAGGAATATTCTTATCGCCACCGGCTCTAAGCCATACGCGCTTGCCCAGTTTAAATTTGACGCTAAAAAAATCCTTTCCAGCAACGAGATAATCTCTTTAAAACTAATTCCCGGCTCGCTTTTAATCATCGGCGGAGGGGTTATCGGTTGTGAGTTTGCCAGCCTTTTCGCTGCCTTTGGGACAAAGGTGACACTCGTAGAAAAAATGCCCCAACTCCTGCCGGGAGAAGACAGTGAGGTTGCTAAAAAAATAGAAACAATATTTAAAAAGAGGGGCATCAAGGTAAATACAAATACGGATGCCGCGGCTCTTAATCCGGGTGATTTTGAGATTATTTTAGTTTGCGTGGGCAGGAGCCCGCAAACAGAGGGTTTAGGATTAGAGGAACTGGGGGTAAAATTAGACCAAGGCAGGATTAGCGTCGACGATTATCTAAATACTAATATAAGCAACATCTACGCCGCCGGGGATTGCACCGCTAAAATAATGCTTGCCCACCTTGCCGCTTATCAGGGTATAAGCGCCGCTTGCAATATAGCCCATCCTGATAAACGCGAACCTGCCACGTCGCCTTGCGTCCCAAGCTGTATTTTTACTGACCCCGAGATTGCCTCAGTCGGTTTAAGTGAAACTAAGGCCAATTCCCAGGGGCAGGATATAGCTATCCACAGGTTCGATTTTCTCGGGAGCGGCATGGCGCGTATACTCGGTAAAGCAGAGGGATTCGTCAAAATAATTTCCGATAATAAGAGCGGCGTAGTTTTAGGCGCTGCCATTATCGGCCCGGGGGCAACCGAATTAATCGGAGTTCTTACCCTGGCCGTAGCGCGCCAGCTCAATATTGCAGACCTACGCAAGACCATATTCGCTCACCCCACGCTTTCAGAGTCAATAACCGAAGCAATAAAATAAAAAACAATGCCCTTAAAAGTCATTGACCTTGGCCTGGTTGATTTTGAAGCTGCCTGGGCTAAGCAGAAAGAATTATTCCGGGAGGTGCAAGAGGGGGACCTGCGCGCCGGTTTAATCGTCTGTCAGCACTATCCGGTCATCACCGTTAACAGGAGGATAGGCAGGAAAAATATCCTTGCTTCCCAGGAAGAGTTGAAAAACAAGGGCATTGCTGTCTACGAGGTAGAGCGCGGAGGAGATGTAACCTACCATGGCCCGGGCCAGCTCATCGCTTACCCAGTATTTAATTTAAATTATTTTAAAAAAGATATCCACTGGTTTTTAAGATACCTTGAAGATCTGATCATCCGCTCTTTAAGCGATGCGGGAATAAAGGGAGAAAGAAGCAATGGGCTAACCGGGGTCTGGGTGGGCCGCTTAAAAATAGCTTCTATCGGGATTGCCATCAGGAATTGGATTACTTTTCACGGCTTAAGCATAAACGTTAAAAACAGCGATTTAACCAATTTTTCCTTGATTAGGCCGTGCGGTATGGATATAATGATTACATCAATAGAATCAGAAACAGGCCTGCCTGTTTCTATCGGAGAATTTAAGCAGCGTTTCGTAAGCTTACTTAAGGGCGCAAGCAAATGACAAAGATAGTTTTGCCGCAATTAAGCGAAGGTATTCAAAAGGCTACCGTTTCCTACTGGTATTTTAAAACAGGGGAAAAGGTCAATGCCAAAGATGACCTGGTAGAGCTTACCACGGACAAGGCTACCTTTAACCTGCCGAGCCCCTGTTCGGGGGTGCTTACGGAGATTTCAGCTTCGGAAGGCGCGACGGTGAACGTAGGGGATACTCTGGGGTTGATTCAGGAGAGTTAAAAATGCTGAAAGGCGCGCGCGATGGCCATTGATTTTAAAAAAGAATTAGAGACCGCTGCCCGCAATATGATTTTTGTGCATGACCCTGATTTACTCATCAAGATAATCGTGCGCATGGTAGTGGATAAGGTAAAAGTCGGGCATGCCAGCATACTTATGCATAAGCCGGACCGCCAGGCTTATGTGCTTACTGTTTCCGGCGGCTCCCTGGCAAAAAAAATACCCGTAGGCCTGGCGGGCTTTGATAAAGATGATTCGTTGATCCGTTTTTTCAGAGAACGCAACAACAGGCTCCTCTTTAATAGCGATGTCCTTACGCTGGAAGACGCACAGGCCTGCCTCAAAACAAGCCATGCCAAAGAACGCCTGAAACATCTTTTGGCCGACGTGCTCTATCAGATGAGTATGTTAGAAACCGTTACCTGCGTGCCAAGCTACTTCAGGGATGAATTATTAGGTTTATTGCTGCTGGGGAGGAAGGAAAACGGAAAGAAATTCCTGCGCGAAGAGCTGGATTTCTTTGTCGCCCTGGCTTCCAATATGTCCATGGCTATAAGGAACGCCAATCTTTTTAAGGAGCTGAAATCCGAACTGGATAAAAAGCACCAGCTATTTATACGCACTACCATCGCCCTGGTTGCCGCCATAGAAGCAAAAGATAACTATACACACGGGCATACCACCAGGGTGACTAACTTAAGCCTGGAAATCGCCAAAAAACTCTCCCAGAGGAATAAGAAGGCACTGGACAGTAAATTTATTGAAAAACTCCATATCGCCAGCCTGCTGCATGATGTCGGCAAAATCGGCGTCCCCGAGCACATACTGAATAAAAGAGGGACCTTGACCATAGGCGAAAGGAATAAAATCAAAGAACATCCTTTAATCGGGGTAACCATCCTTAAGCCCATTAAAGAACTAGAGCATGCCTTAGCAGGAGTAAAATATCACCATGAAAGGCCGGATGGCCGGGGTTACCCGGAAGGCTTGAAAGGGGACCAGATTCCATTGATCGCTTCTATAATCTCAGTAGCCGATTCTTTTGACGCCATGACTACGGACAGGCCGTACCGCGCGGCCCTGTATAAAAATGAAGCCATAAAAGAAATCCGGAAGCTAAGTAACCTGCAATTTAACCCCCACGTAACCGAAGCCTTTCTTGAATTATGCCAGGAAGGTAAATTCTAAAAAAACACATGCATCCTAAGCGCGTAGTCCTAATGTATATTTCAGAAGTCTCCGGGCACCATAACGCTACCCTGGCTATTGAGAAGGCCATCAAAATATTAGCCCCCGGCGCCGAAATCTCGAATATCAATGCCTTTAATTATACCAATCCTGTCGCCGAGAAAGTGGTGAACAGTATTTATATGGGCATCATCAAGGTTGCCCCCAGGATCTGGGATTACCTTTACGATAACCCTAAAATAGTAAAAAGAATAGAAAAAGCCAAACAGAACATCAACCAGACCAATTCTCCAAAATTAAAAAAATTGTTCGAGCGGCTTAAGCCCGACATGGTTGTTTGCACCCAGGCGTTTCCCTGCGGCATGGTCGCCGGCTACAAGAAGACCTACCAGGTAGACCTCCCATTAATTGCGGTATTGACGGATTATGTCCCGCACTCCTACTGGATTTATGATGCCGTAGATTGTTATATCACCCCGTCTGAAGATGTCTCTTTGCGCTTGATTAAAAAAGGCGTGCCGGAGCGGAAGGTAAAGGCGCTGGGTATCCCTTTTGACCCCAAGTTTAACGCAACCTTAGATAAAAACAGTATCTTTGCTAAACATAAGTTATCCCCGGACCTGCCTACGATATTAATCATGGGCGGAGGCCAGGGGTTAGGCCCGATAAAGACAATCGTCAGGTCATTAGAAAAAGTGGGCCGGGCTATCCAGGAGATTATCGTAACCGGGACCAACAGGAAGCTCTATAACGCGTTAAAACGCAAAATAAAAAAATATAAAAACAAGATACTTGTTTTTGGTTATACGCAAAATATCAACGAGTTAATGTCTATCGCGGATATAGTAATCAGCAAGCCCGGAGGGGTAACTACCTCCGAAGTCTTGAGCCTGGCCAAGCCCATGATTATCGTCAAGCCCTTGCCCGGCCAGGAGGCCAATAACACTGCCTACCTTACGCAAAAAGAGGCCGCGCTTAAAGTTGAAGACGCCAAGACGATAAACCTGATTATTGAAGAACTTTTTAAAAATCCCCATAAATTAAAGCATTTAAGCGATTCGGCAAGACAGATAAGCAAGCCTAACGCCAGCATGGACATCGCCAGGCTTTTGCTAGAAAGCCGTAATGGTTAACTATTTTCTTTATAGGATTTTTCAAAGCGTTGCTTTAAGCCTGCCGTTAAAAACAGCCTACGCGCTGGCCGTATTTCTAGCTAACGTATATTCTATATTTGCCTTCAGGGACCGTAAGGCAGTTACTGAAAACCTGCGGGTAATTTTTCCGGAAAAATCCCGCGCTGAGATCGCCAGGATCCGCAAGCAACTATTCCATAATTTTGCCAAATACCTTGTAGATTTTTTCCGTTTTAATAAGCTCGATGATGAATATATCAAAAAAAATATCCGCTTAATAGACCTGCGCCACTTTGATGAGTGCCTCTCCGAAGGCAAGGGCGCGATAGTGGTAACCGCGCACCTGGGAAACTGGGAATTAGGGGGAGTAGTGATTTCTATGCTGGGGTATCCTTTCTTAACCGTTGCCCTGCCGCATAAATCCAAGGATGTAGACGCGCTCTTTAACGGCCAGAGAGAAAGCAAGGGCACGAAAGTCCTTCCGTTAGGCAACGCGGCCAAAGGGTGCCTGAAGGCCTTAAAAAGAAATGAGTTGGTAGGGCTGGTCGGTGACCGGGATTTCGTGGGCAAAGGGATGGTATTAGATTTCTTTGGTAAGCCGACGGTCTTTCCCCTGGGCCCGGCTGTATTTTCCTTGCAGACCAAGACTAAAATAGTCCCCGGATTTATGCTCAGGAACAAAGACGACAGTTTTTCTTTAATCATCAATAAGCCGCTTGACTACAGTCCTTGCGGAGACGAAGAGAAGGATCTAAAAGCAATCATCACCAGCTATAAGGTTATTTTTGAAGATTATATCCGGCGTTACCCGGAACAATGGTATATGTTCAGGAGGTTTTGGAAGGAATGAAGATCTGTATTATTATCCCCACCTATAATGAATCCAAAGAGATTTTCAGGCTGGTCAAGGAGGTCAAGGAGCAAAATCCGGATGTTTTAGTGGTTGATGACGGCTCAAGGGACAATACTGCCCAGATCGCCTCTGACGCGGGCGCGGTAGTTTTAAGAAACCAGGTTAACGCGGGTAAAGGCGCCTGTTTAAGGAAAGGCTTTGCCTACGCCTTAACGCATGATTTCGAAGCTGTAATTACCATGGATGGGGATGGCCAGCACCTGCCCCAGGATTTACAATATTTCATATGTTTAGCCGGCCTTTCTCAGAGCGATATACTTATAGGGAACCGTATGTTACAAACCCAAAATATGCCCTTAATACGTATTATTACCAATAAATTTATGTCCTGGTTAATATCCTGTTTGTGTAAACAGGATATTCCGGATACGCAATGCGGCTTTCGCCTGATTAAAACGCATGTCCTGAAAAAAATAACATTAGAGACAGCTAAATATGAGATAGAAACCGAAATATTACTCAAGGCCGCGCGAGGCGGCTTTAAAATAGAGTCGGTCCCGATTACAACTGTTTACCGGGGGCAAAAAAGCCAGATTAATCCTTTTTTAGATACCCTGAGGTTCTTAAAATTTATCATTAAAGCAGGCTGCGGTAAATAGAAGGAGGATGGGTTGATTCAGGTATATACAGGAAATGGAAAAGGCAAGACTACAGCCGCCTTAGGCCTGGCTTTAAGGGGCGCGGGCGCGGGATTTAAGGTGTACGTATGTCAGTTCCTGAAAAGGGGGCGCTATTGCGAGCTGGTTTCCCTGAAAAAGCTTAAAAACATAAAAGTTGAACAATACGGTGCAGCTTGTTTTTTGCGCCGGACTCCGCAAAAAAAAGACCTCGCCCTGGCCAGGAAAGGTTTGGCAGCGGTAAAAAAAGCGATTGCCAGCCAGCACTACGCGCTGATCGTGCTGGATGAAATAAATGTTGCCTTAAGGCTCGGGCTTTTGAGCTTAGCCGAAGTCCTGGATCTCCTAAAGAAAACCCCAAAAAAAATAGAGTTAATCCTTACCGGGCGCTCCGCGCACCCCGCAATCTTGAAAATCGCGGATCTAGTCAGCGAGATAAAAGAAAAGAAGCATTATTATAAACAGGGCGTGCGGGCAAGGAAAGGGTTTGAGTTTTAATAAAATTCAGTTGACAAATAGTTTTAGGGTGTTAAAGTAAAAAAGACAATTGGCCGCAAGGCCATGGTTTGCCTTCATTTAGGCAAAGCCATTTAATTATAGGTTAGGGAAATCAGTTATAAGCTGATGCGGTCCCGCCGCTGTAACGGGCAAGCAACGCTTACGCAAAGCCACTGGTTGATAAAACCGGGAAGGCCGTAAGAGAAGTAAGCCCCAAGCCAGAAGACCTGCCTATAAAAAGATTCGCCTCGTGGAATGGGCCAGAGTTATATTTGGGTGCAACCCGCCAAGGAAAGATTAGGCGGGTTTTTTATTTAGATGAATAAAAAAATAATTTTAAGCCTGGTATTTATTTTTCTCATCCGCTTTAATGCCGAAGCCGCCTCAAGATATATTTCCCTGGCGCCCTCAACTACGGAGATTCTTTTTGCTTTAGGGCTTGGCGAGGAGATCGCGGGAGTAAGTGCTTACTGTAATTACCCTGCGGAAGCTAAAGCCAAGGCTAAAGTAGGCGATTTTAGCCACCCTAATATAGAAAAGATAGTTTCCTTAAAACCCGATTATATTTTTTGTACCGGTTTAGAGCAGGCGCCGGTAGTTGAAGAATTAAAACACCTGAAACTTAAGACTTATGTCTCTGATCCCGCGAGCATAGAAGGATTATTTAAAACCATAGAAGAAATAGGCGTAATTACGCATAGAGAGCAAGAGGCAACGGCATTAATCAGGAAGATGCAAGAGGATATTGAAAAGATACGGGCGCAGACAAAACTTATCCCGCAAAACGCAAAAGTAAGGGTTTTTGTAGAGATCTGGCCTGAGCCGCTGATGACCGCGGGCAAAGGTTCGCTTATTGATGAAATCATTAGCTTGGCGGGAGGCATCAATGTCGCGCATGATGTCAAAAGGCCTTACTCTAACTTCAGCGCGGAAAAGGTAGTCAGCCTGGATCCGCAGGTGATTATTCTGGCTTATATGGATAGGGCATCTCCGTTAAAATTAGTCGAAGCACGTTTTGGCTGGGCGAATATCGCCGCGGTAAAAGATAAGCGGGTCTTTAATGACATTGAACCGGACCTTTTGCTAAGGCCCACTCCCCGCATAACCGAAGGCTTAAAAAAGCTGTATAAAAAATTATACCCTGGCCAATGAATAAACGCTTAAATAAAAAATTGCTAGCCTTATTTTTACTGCTGGTTGTCGCGGTAGCTTTCGGCCTGGCGCAAGGCTCAGTGCGTATACCCCTGGGCAGCCTTTTACTTAAGGATAACCAGGTTATCTTTAATATGCGCCTGCTCAGGATATTGGCAGCAATCCTGGTCGGCAGCGGCCTGGCAGTCGCGGGAATAACCCTGCAGGCAATCTTAAGGAATCCCTTAGCCGAACCCTATTTATTGGGCACCTCCAGCGGAGCAGGACTGGCAGCCGTAATCGCCGTGATCCTGGGCGTCTCAAGGATTTATATGCCGCTGGCGGCATTCCTGGGCGCAGTAGCCAGTATTATCCTGGTTTATACCCTGGCCAGCGAAAGAAAGAAAATAGCGGACAGGTCCTTAATCCTCTCCGGGGTAATCGTTTCCATAGCCTTTTCTTCAATAATCGTTTTCCTGGTTTCCCTGTTCGGCAATCAGGCGATGCACGAAATGAACTGGTGGTTATGGGGGTCCTTGCAGGTTTATGACTGGCAGCTGCTCCTCCTGGTAGCTATACCCGTAGTGTTAGGAATAGGCGCAATTTACATTTTTGCCCAGGATTTAAACGCTATTCAGTTAGGAGAAGAGCAAGCTATGCACCTGGGGATAGATACCCGGAAGGTTAAAAATATCCTAATCCTGATTACCGCCTTAATCACCGCCAGCCTTATTTGTATCTGCGGGATAATCGGCTTTGTCGGCTTAATCGTGCCGCATATGATGCGCCTGGTTGTGGGCTCAAACCATAAGGCGCTCATCCCGGTTACGTGCCTGGCGGCCGCGATATTTATGGTAGGCTGTGATATTATTTCACGCACGCTTTTTGCGCCTGTTGAAATCCCTATCGGGGTAATTACCGCGATCATCGGCGCGCCTATCTTTATTATTTTATTAAAACGCGGGCAGAGGGTATAATGAAACCATTATTAAAAATTGAGAACTTAAGCGCCGGTTATTACAGCGGAGATATCATTAAGGGTGTATCTTTGGATGTTGCCGCTGGTGATTTCATCGGGATTATCGGCCCGAACGGCTCAGGTAAGACTACGCTCCTCAGGTTGTGTTCAAAAATCCTGCATCCCCGCAAAGGAAGAATATATTTTTCCGAAAAGGACATCTTGACTATGGATTTAAAGGAATTTTGCCGTAAGGTGGCTTTTGTTTCCCAGGATATCGCTACCGGTTTTTCATTCAGCGTAATGGAACTGGTCTTAATGGGCAGGATCCCGCATTTAAAAAGGCTGCAGTTTGAAACCAGAAAAGATATCGCCATCTGCGAGAAGGCGCTCGCCTTAACTGACGCCTCGGCGTTAAAGGAAAAAATGATTGATGAATTAAGCGCGGGTGAACGCCAGCGGGCAATTATCGCCCGGGCATTGGCGCAGGAACCGGTACTTTTATTATTAGACGAACCGACAGCGCACCTGGATATCGGCCACCAGATACAGGTGATGGATCTGCTTAAAAAACTTAACCGCCAGAATAATCTGACCATTGTCATGGTCCTGCACGATTTAAACCTTGCCAGCGCGTATTGCAACCGTATCTGCCTGCTGGATAATGGCGCTATTTTCAAAGAAGGAACTCTTCAAGAGGTGCTTACATATAAAAATATCGAGGCGGTATATAAAACCGTTGTCCTGGTTAACGCTAACCCGGTTACGGCTAAACCGAATGTCATCCTTGTTCCGGGAGAAAAATAATGCTTACGCGCCTGGTATTAATCCGCCATGGGCTAACCTTATGGAATAAAAAAGGGCGTTACTGCGGCTGTAAAGATGTAGCTTTGAGTAGGCAAGGTAGGTTGCAGGCAAAAAGGTTATCCCAAAAACTAAGGCGGGTTAAGTTTGATAGAATTTATTCCAGCGATAAGTCGCGCGCTCTCCAGACGGCGCGGATAATTTTTAAACAGGCAAAAATTAACCGGGTCAGCGGCTTAGGAGAGATTGATTTCGGGGTGCTTGAGGGTTTGCGCCATAAAGAAGTTATGCAAAAATACGCGGATGTTTACAAACAATGGATAGCCGACCCTTACCATCACCGCATACCCGGGTCAGAATCAATGCCTGCGTTTAAGAAAAGGGTTTACGCTGCCATCAAAAAGATCATTAAGCTTAATGCCGGGAAAAACCTGGCTATCGTCTCTCACGGAGGGGTAATCGGGGTACTGGTCAGCAGTATATTAAAGAAAAGGAATTTCTGGAATTATATCCCTAAAGCTACCAGCATGACCGTAGTTGAATATAAAAAAGGTATCTTCAAGATTCAGGGACGGTTCTCAACTCAATCTTAAGGTGTCCCCTTATAGGGGACACCTTAGCTTCAGCTTGAGAACCGTCCCTAAGGAGAGAGATGGGTAAGGTAATTTTAATTTTAGGGGGGGCAAGAAGCGGCAAAAGCACCTACGCCTTAAGTTTGGCGGGGAAAAATAAGCAGGTAGCTTTTATCGCTACCGGACAGGGCTTAGATAGGGAGATGCGCGGGCGCATATTGAGGCACCAAGAAGCCAGGCCAAGGCATTGGAAGACCTTTGAAGAACCCAGAGATTTGGCGGCTTTAATAACCCGGATAGGCAACGGCTTTGACTGCATTATTATTGATTGCCTGACTCTTCTTGTCTCCAATCTTATTTTAGCTAAGCATAAAGAAAAAGTTATCCTGGAAAAATGCGCAGCATTATTCTTGCGTTTAAGCAGGAAAAAAGCAAAAGTAATCCTGGTCTCTAATGAGGTGGGTTCAGGGATAGTCCCGCTAACTAAACTGGGAAGGGATTTTCGCGATATTGCCGGAAAAGTAAACCAGTTAGCGGCAAAAGAAGCTAAAGAGGTATATTTTCTTAGCGCGGGCATACCGTTAAAAATAAAAGGATAAATCCAAATGGAGAGGATAGAAAATATAGCCAAAAGTATCTGCGCAATAGATAGCGCTATATTGGCTAAGGCGCAAAAAAGGCTGGATAATTTAACCAAGCCTTTAGGCAGCCTGGGCAGGCTTGAGGAATTAGCTAAACAGATCTGCGGGATTACCGCGCAAGAAACTCCTCTTCTAAATAATAAAGTTATTTTTACGCTGGCCGCAGACCATGGGGTTACCGAAGAAGGTGTCAGCGCCTACCCTAAGGAAGTTACTGCGCAGATGGTCTATAATTTTCTTTCCGGCGGCGCCGGTATAAATGTCCTGGCCAGGCATGCGGGAGCCAGAGTCGTCGTCGTGGATATGGGAGTTGCGGTTGACCTTAAAGCCGATTCCAGGCTGGTCGTAAAAAAAATAAACTACGGGACAAAAAATATGGCAAAAGGCCCGGCAATGTCCAGGGATGAAGCGATAAGGTCAATTCACTCAGGTATAGAAATTTTTGAAACTGAATTTAAGCGGGGTCTTGATATCGCGGGAACAGGAGAGATGGGTATAGGTAACACAACCAGCGCCAGCGCGCTAACCGCGGTTTTTACCCATACGCCGGCTAAAGCGCTTACCGGCAGGGGCGCCGGCCTGGATGAGCGGGGTTTAAAAAATAAAATCGCCGTTATTGAACGCTCCATTTCTTTAAATAAGCCGGATCCGGCTGACCCGATCGATGTCTTATCCAAGGTAGGCGGATTTGAAATAGGGGGATTAACGGGCATAATCCTCGCCGCTGCCGCTAAAAAAGTCCCGCTGGTTATCGACGGCTTTATTTCCGGCGCTGCGGCATTAGTCGCTTATCATATTGAGCCGAAAGCCAAGGATTATATGATTGCCAGCCACTGCTCGGTAGAGAGCGGCCATAAGATAATCCTTGACCATATGGGCTTAAAGCCGCTGCTGGATTTGAATTTAAGATTAGGCGAAGGTACAGGCGGGGCTCTGGCAATAAGCCTGGCTGATGCGGCGGTAAAAATTTTAACCCAGATGGCTACCTTTAAAAGCGCGAACGTCTCGGAGAAGAAAAAATGAGCAGTTTTTGGTTAGCCCTCCAGTTCCTCACGGTCATCCCGTTAAAGATCAAAGAGGTAAATGAGCAAAAGCTGGCCTGGGCAACAGCGTTTTTCCCCTTAGTCGGCCTACTTATCGGCCTGGCCCTGTCGGGGATAAATTCCTTTCTATGCATCCTGGATTTTCCTTCTTTAGCCGCAAACATAATTTTAATCGTCTTCTTGATTGCCCTTACCGGAGGTATGCACCTGGACGGCCTATCCGACAGCGCGGATGCTTTCTTAAGCAATAAACCCAAAGATGAAATGCTTAGCATTATGCGCGACCCGCATATCGGAGTAATGGGCGTTTTAAGCATTATCTGTATTCTTCTTTTGAAGATTGGCTTACTGGATACTGTGCCTGCGCCGGAAAAAACAAGCGTGTTGCTGCTGATGTGCTTATTCAGCCGCTGGTCAGCGGTATTAGTGATGTTTTTATTCCCTTACGCCCGCCAGGAAGGCAAGGCCGGGATTTTTATCCGGGGGATGACGCCGAAAATTTTTCTCGCCGCGTTAATCTCGGTCTTTATGCTTACGTTGATTATCTGTCAGCTTAAAGGATTGATCGCTTTGGCGATTGTAAGCGGCTGCGCTTATTTAGGGGGCAGGCTTACCAACCGAAAAATCAACGGGATAACCGGAGATACGCTGGGCGCGACGATAGAATTAACGGAAGTAGTTACTTTATTAACTGTTTGTATCTTATAAAGGGGGCTGATAGGTGGATAAACTGAAGGCAATCTCATCGTGGAGCGGAGGAAAAGACAGCTGCCTGGCTTGTTACCGGGCAATGCAGCAGGGTTATGATGTAAAACTACTTTTAAACTTCATCTCGCGGGAGTCAAAACGCGGGTGCTTTCATGGGATTGAAGGGAAGCTGTTAAAGTTTCAGGCGGATTTAGTCGACGTACCCCTTCTTGTGCAGAGGGAAGTCAGCCCGGATATGCAGAAATACGAAGAAGAATTCAAGGCTGCGGTTACCGAGCTAAGGGGCAAGGATATCGGCTCAATGGTCTTTGGCGATATCTATCTCCTGGAACACGAGAGCTGGATTAAACGCGTCTGTGGGGATTTAAAGATTAATGCTTTAGAGCCGCTTTGGAATAATACTCCGGAGAATATTATTGAGGAATTTTTAAAAGCGGGGTTTAAAGCCATCATTGTCAGCTGCAAGGCAGACATAATGGGTAAGGAATTTATCGGCCGTTATATTGATAAAAAATTAGTCAAGGAGCTAAAAAAGAAGAATATCTGCCCCTGCGGGGAGAAAGGAGAGTTCCATACTTTGGTAGTTGATGGGCCGATATTCAGCAAGCCGATTAAAATCCTAAAGGCGGAAACCGTAATCAAGGAAGGTTTCTGGAAGCATTGGTTCTTAGACATTCAAGAATACGCTTAAAACTTACAGGGATACAAAACCGGATAGGTGAAGGAAGTCCTGGTGGGAACCCAGGCGCTGTCGCGCAACGGTGATATTGGCAATAAACCAATGAGCCCGGTCGATCGCTTATTATCAGGTAAGTACTCTCGCAGAAGGGAAAGGATGTTATGAAAAATACTGCTGCTAAACTGATTTTTTTACTGCTATTGTTTTACGCCCTGCCAGGCATTGCCAGGGCAGAAGATGTTGACCTTGATAAAATTGTCGTTACCCCCTCCAGGATCGAAGAATCCTACGCAGATACCAGCCGCACAGTAGATGTCGTCAGCGCAAAAGAAATGGAAACAGGCGGAGCGCAGAATTTAGCCGACGCCCTTACCGACCTGACTTCCGTGGAAATGAGCGATTATGGCGGCCCGGGTGCGAATAAGAATGTCCGCATGCGCGGCTCAACAGCTGCCCAGGTTTTAGTCATGGTTGACGGCAGGCCGGTAAACAGCCCGCGCGACGGTGAAGTAAACCTTGCCGAGATACCCCTCGATAATATCGCCAAAGTAGAGGTTATGCATGGCCCGGGCTCAAGCCTTTATGGAAGCTCGGCAATGGGAGGCGTAGTGAATATTATCACCAAAAAACCTCCTAAAGAAGGACAAAAAACCGAGCTATATTCCAGCTTCGGCACTGCCCGTACATATATAGAGCGCCTTTCGCAAGGCGCAAGGATCTCCGATTTCGGCTACCTTATCAGCGCAGGATACCAGAGCTCAGTAGGTTTCCGGCCCAACTCTCATTTTACCGCCGAAGACTCCAACCTTAAATTGGAATATAAGCTTAACGAACAGAATAACCTGGGCCTGAATTCCGGCTTTTACAAAAGCTGGCAGGGGCTTCCCGGGCCGACAAACGCATTTGACCCCGACGATAAGCAAAATACGCTGAAACGTTTCTTTGATTTCAACTGGAATTTTAAACCTGAGCCGGGGACCGCATTTTCGGCTAAGGCCTACCAGAATTACGACCGCCTGCAATTTATTGAGAATAGCACAACCTACGCTAAAGATACCCATACTACCGTAGTCAGGGGGATTGACCTACAGCTCAATAAGCAGCTGCTCGATAGCTACTGCCTGGTCGCGGGGTTCAATTACGTGAAAAATATGAATGACAGCACCTCCACTGCCAAACACGAATATAGCGTGACTGCCGGCTATATAGAAAACCATCTGGAGTTCTTCGAAAAATTAAAAATCAATCTCAGCGCCAGGGTCGATGATTATTCCAATTTCGGCACGCAGTTCAACCCTAATCTTGACCTTAGTTATGCATTAAATGAAAACATAAAATTACACGGCCTCATCAGCCGCTCCTTCCGCGCGCCCACCTTTAACGATTTATACTGGCCGGATGAAGGCTGGGCAAAGGGAAACCCCAACCTCAAGCCGGAAAAGGGCCTTACCGAAGAACTGGGGACGGATATCCGGTTCAATAAATATTTTTCCGCAGGGTTGACTTATTATCACAGCGACTATGATCAACTTATACAATGGTCTCCGGATGAAAGCGATGTGTGGATGCCGCAAAATGTCAGCTCAGCAGTGATTGATGGCATAGAGCTGAATAATAAGCTATACCTGCTGGATTGCCTTGACCTAGACCTCAATTATACATATCTTATGGCCAGGGACGAAAGTACGCATAAATACCTTGTTTATCAACCTAAAAATAAGATAGATGCGATCCTGCGCTACCATGACTACAAGGGCCTGATTATTGAATTGAAAGGACAAGTCACCGGCCAGAGGTTCGCCAATGCCAGTAATAACGACAAGGTAAAAAGCTTTTTTGTCCTAGGAATAAGCGCCTCTAAAAAGCTTAAAAACGGAATTACCTGCTTTGCTTATATTGATAACCTCTTAAACCGTAAATACCAGGTTATCCAGGATTTTCCCATGCCCGGTTTCTCCTTTACCGGCGGAGTGAAGGCCGAATTCTAAAGGCTTTTAAAAATTTATTATTTATGTTAAAATAAATCTATGCTCGTTAACCGCACGCTTAAAGTAGCTTTCATGGTTTCTCTTGCGCTCCATACTGCCGTAATGTTCCAAAATCCGGGGTATATATTTTTCCCTTCTACGGGAAAAAGCCAGAAGATAGAAGTAACCTACATTAAGCCGCCGGGGGCAGTAAAGCAGGGGGTAAAAAAAGCCGCGCTCGCCAAGAATGAGCCTTTCCTGAAAATACCTTCAAAGATTACCCTGGATAAACGGACTCCGCCGCCGTTTATAAACAGGGAGGAAGTTACCAAGGCCGCTACGCAGGCAATGCGCAAGGAGCTTTCCTTTGATAAGCCCGCACTGATCAAGCCGGACACCATCGCGATTAAAAAAAAGATCACCCTGCCGGCGCAGGCCTTGGACAAAATCGGCAACCCTTCCTACATAAGCTATTATCAGGTCGTGCGCGAGAAGATCCGCCGGGCAGCCTACCAGAATTATAACCGCAATGAAACAGGGGAGGTCTACATTACTTTTATCATCTCGGACGCGGGATACCTGAGAGACGTACGCCTGGTAGAAGAGAAATCCCGGGCCACGCCCTACCTGAAAAACATTGCCATGGTGAGCGTAAAAAACGCCTCTCCCTTCCCAAGATTCCCCAGGGAATTAGACTATCCCCAACTCTCCTTTAACGTCGTCATCTCCTTTGAAGTCGAATAAACGATAACCCTATAAAATACTTGATTTTACGGCTATTTAAAGCTATAATTAAATTTCTATAAAACTGTCACTAAGGGAGAGGTAAATCATGGCAAAGAAAAATGTTTTTAAGCGTTCGCCTTTTGGCTGGATCCTGGCAATAATCATCTTTTTTATCCTTATAAATTCCATCAATATCCCCATCAGCGGGATGCCTAAAGAGGTATCCTACGGGGCATTTTACGCTATCCTGAAGAATAACCCGGAGAGGATTAAAACCGTAACTAAGGTGGAAAACCTGCTCCAGGGTGAATTTACGGATAATTCCCGGTTCCTGGTAAATATCCCGGAGAATGATGCGGAGCTGCTTAATCTTATCCGCCAGAATGTCAAAGCTTTTGACGTCAAGCCTCCGCGCACCTTCTGGACATCCTTGATTTTTAATCTCGGCCCCATACTGCTTTTAATATTTTTCTGGTGGATGATGGCCGCCCGCGGCGAGCAGCTAGGCAATAAGATCATGACTTTTGGTAAAGTCGCCCCTAAAGTCCACGCCGGAGCGGATAAAGTCACCTTTAACGACGTGGCGGGAGTGGATGAAGCCAAGGAAGAACTTAAAGAAGTAATCGAATTTTTAAAAGACCCCAAGCGCTTCCAAAAATTAGGCGGAAAAATCCCTAAAGGAGTTTTGTTGGTCGGCCCGCCGGGCTGCGGAAAGACGCTGATCGCTAAGGCCGTAGCCGGTGAAGCAGGAGTGCCGTTCTTTTCTATCAGCGGTTCGGATTTCGTGGAGATGTTCGTCGGCGTAGGCGCATCCCGCGTGCGCGATTTATTCGAGCAGGGCAGGCGCGCGGCCAAAATAGCCGGTAATAAGGGCGCGATTATTTTTATTGATGAAATAGACGCGGTTGGCCGCTTACGTTTCTCCGGTATCGGCGGAGGCCATGATGAACGCGAGCAGACATTAAACGCGCTCCTGGTAGAGATGGATGGATTTAATACTTTGCAGGGGCTCATCCTTATCGCCGCGACCAACCGCCCGGATACGCTGGACCCCGCATTGCTGCGGCCGGGCAGGTTTGACCGCACCATTATCGTCAATCTGCCGGATATCCAGGGCAGAGAAGAAATACTCAAAGTGCATACGCGCAAGATCAAGCTTGCCCCTAACGTTGACTTGAAATCAATCGCTGCGCAGACCCCCGGGTTTTCCGGAGCTGACCTGGCTAACCTTTGCAACGAAG
>JAQUAP010000007.1 GCA_028687205.1 Candidatus Omnitrophota bacterium | reverse complement strand
TAAACATATCCCGCCCTTGCTCAGGTTATTGGTAAAGCCCTGCAACCAGGCGGATAAAAAGCCTCTCCCGTCAAGGGCTACCAGACGGAATTGCACGGGAAAAACCGTATCTAAGCGCAGGTAGTGTCGGTTTTCTTGCCCTAAATGTTCATCCCTGGTCATACTTATAATTACTCCTTAAATCTATCTCCTGAATTTATAATACGCGTTACACGCCCCTTCGCTGGAAACCATACACGGCCCAAGGGGTTTATCCGGCCGGCACCTTTGCGCGAACAAGGGGCAGTCAGGCGGAGCGATAAGGCCCTTTAAGACATCGGGGCACCGGCATTGCTTTGCGGGTTTTGCCTTATTCTGCATATTCGCAACGCGAAAAATCCGGCTGGCATCAAAACCCGAAAATTCATTTTTTAATTTAAGCCCGCTTTGCGGTATAATCCCCAAACCGCGCCATTCAGAGTCGTCTCTCTTAAATACCCGCCTGATTATCTCCCTGGCCTTACGATTGCCTGTCTTAGCGACTACGCGCGTGTACTGGTTAGCCACGCAAGCATTGCCTGCGGCCAGCTGTTCAATAATCATAGCGATGCCTTCCAGGATGTCTACGGGCTCAAACCCGGCGATGCAACAAGGTATTTTATACTTTTTTGGGATAAATGTATAATCTTTTGTTCCGATGACTGCCGAGACATGCCCCGGACAGAGAAAGCCGTCTATTTTCAGTCTCTTATCAAGCAACAAATAGCGCATCGCCGCGGGAATCAGTTTTAACGAGGAGAGGAAGAAGAGATTATTTAATTTTTCTTTTTGCGCTTCCAGGATGCTTAAGGCAATGGTGGGCGCGGTAGTCTCAAACCCTACCGCTAAAAAGACAACGTTTTTATCCGGATTAGCCCGCGCGATGGATAAGGCGTCTAATGGGGAATAGACGACGCGCACGTTCCCAAACTTTGCCCTTTCCCTTTCCAGTGAAGACCGGCTTCCGGGGACATGCAGCATATCGCCAAAAGTAACGATAAGCATAGCTTTATTTTTAGCTAACCTGATGGCGGTATCGATATAGCTTTGCGGGCTTACGCATACCGGGCAGCCAGGCCCGGAAATTAACCTTATATTTTCAGGCAGGAGCTTAGCTAATCCGAAACGGCAGAAATTCTGGGTATGCGTGCCGCAGACCTCCATAATATTGATATTATTGCCGGGATTCATGGCCTGAATCCTGGCGCTAAGCTTATTGACCAGTTTAGCGTTACGGAATTCGTCAACGTATTTCATTAATGATCCTTAAGGTTTCTTTGGCCCTCTCGGGGTCTACCTTTTGAATAGCAAAGCCTGCGTGGACCAGTATATAATCCCCTGTTTTTATCCCTGGAAGCATCTGGATATTGATATTACGCAGTAATCTTCCGGATGCTGCTTCGGCAAAATCGCCGTTAATCTTTATAACCTTCATCGGTATACCTAAACACATGCTTTAACTCCTGCAAGAGGCGATTACAGCCTGGCCTAAAGAAATAGACGCATCGTTACAAGGTAAATACTGGTGCGTAAAAATAAAAAAGCCTTCTTTACATAATAAGCCTAAACTAATTTGAAGTAAAAGCTTATTTTGGAAGACCCCGCCGGATAAAACAACCCGATTAATTTTATGCTCTTTCCTTAGTGCTAAACACGTTTTGACAATCATCTCTGCTACGCCGCGATGGAAACGCCAGGCAATATTCTCCCGCGGCTTTTGAGCTTTTAAATCCCGCATTATCTGTTTAAAACAGCTGCGCGGGTCTAAAATATAGCCGCTTTTGGATTTAATGCGTTTAAAAGTATAGCCCGGGCCTTTAAGCTTATCTTTTGCGGCTAATTTTTCCAGGGCTACCGCCAGTTCCGCTTCAAACCTGGCTTCTCTCTTATCCAGGATAAGGCTGGCAGCGGCATCAAATAACCGCCCCATGCTGCTGGCTAAGGGAGAATTAACCCCGGATTGATAAATCTTTTTTAATAAATGTTTTTTATCTATAGTTTTAGCAAAATTAAACCAGGCAGCGACTAACCTCCAGGGCTCTAATATCGCCTTTTCTCCCCCGACAAGCGGGATTTCTTTCAGATGCGCCAAGCGTAAAAATTTTTTATAATCGCAGAGTAGAAACTCCGCTCCCCAGATAGTATTGTCTGGGCCTAAACCTGTGCCGTCAAAAGCTACGCCGATAACTTTCTGGTTTGCCAGGCCGTTTTCCGCCATGCAGGAGGCAATATGCGCGTGATGGTGTTGAACGGGTTCCAGGCGATATTTAGCGGATAGGCGTAAGGCATACTTAGTAGATTGATACTCCGGATGCAAGTCGCAGGCGATAAGCACAGGATGCTGCCGGAAAAAATATTTTGCCTCCCTTTCAAAAGCCGCCAAGTTTTCAGGCGTATTTAAATCAGCGCATAGCGGGCTGATATAGGCGGTTTTGCCTTTCGCCAAACAAACAGTATTCTTAGTTTGTGAGCCTAAGGCTAAAACCGATTTTTGTAGTTTAAAGGGTAATTTTATTGTTTTGCTTCCCATTGATAATCTCAATATGCAATATGCTGTCTACCCTGAATGAGCGCTCTTCTTTCCTGAGGCAACAGTAGCCTACCAGGTACATCCGGCCGTTTTCTTCTTTAATCTCTTTCGGGATAACTTCGCGTTCGGTAACCTGGGCGCTGGAAGCGGAAATATATTCTATTTTTAACTTAACCCCTAAATCCAGGGCCTCCTGGATGCGGGCGAGTTTTTGCGCAAGGATATTTTGCAATAAAAAAGGGTCAATACTAAAAAGCCCGATAAATTTATTAAAATCTACTATGCCCTTTGTTTTAAGTATGGCGCGCAGCTTATGAAATACCCCCAGGGTAAGTTCGACATCAGAAAAGGCGCGGTGTTCCTGTTGTATCCTGATGCCTAATTTATCCGCTACAAACCAGAGCGCATAGCGCTCCAACCCCGGGAGAATACGCCTGGCCATTTTGAGTATATCGACTACGAAAATGTCTTTTAAGGCGGGGATTTTTAAGATTTTTAATTCGTTGTTTAAAAAGTCCAGGTCAAAGCCTGCGTTATAAGAAGAGAGACAGCTGCCCTGGATAAAGTCCAGAAATTTAGGCATCACTATGGCGGGGCAAGGGGCATTCTGCAGCATCTCTGCGCTGATCCTGTTTACCGCAAATGCCGCCGCGGATACCGGCTGGCCGGAGTTTACCAGGGTTTGGAACTCGGATATTCTTTTTTCTCCCTGGAATCTTAATGCGGCAAGCTCAACTATCCTGTCTCCGGAAGAAGGGTCAAGGCCGGTAGTCTCGGTGTCAAAAATTACAAATTCTATATCGTCTATATTCTTATTCATAATACTAAAACCTTACGCGGGGCCTGTCGAGCACACTTCTCGCAGGGACGCGTGATTTTTCCCGGCGTGAAAAATCACGCTCGGCTACTCGGCTGCGCTCTTGCTAGTCCCTTTATAGGTGGCAAACCTTGCCCGCTCCGCCTGCGTTACGCCCTGCTCAAAGTGTGTCTCGCCACCCGCTAAAGAATACTAGTTATTTTTCCTTCTAACAATATATGCCGGGACTAATCTTTCCGGATGATACGATAATTTTACTTTTTTCAGGTTTTCCAGGCCGGAATCATCCATAATATTGATATATTTGTAATTTTTCAGCTCTTCGGCAAAGGCGCGGAAGATAAACTGGGCCAGGCCTTTTACGGATAAATCCGTTATCTCGTATAATATGCAAAAAGTCCCCGGGCTTAAGGCAAACCCGAAGGTAAAGCCTTTTATCTTTTTGTTTATCTTTACCACGCCACCCTGGAAACCTAACTCTGCATAGCCGCTAAAGGCCCCGGCTAAAGCAATCCGGCTATCGTCCAACATGCCCTGATAGACAGGGTCGCAATTTGCGGATTGGCGCTGCCTTTTCCAGAGATCATAAAGCCGCAGGCAATCTTTTTTATCTTTTAAAGCGAGCCTTTCAAACTTAAAATCGTAGTGCCCGGTAAAATAATTGCAACTGGCGCGCTTGGACTTGAATTTATTGCCTTTTAGCTCCGCTAAATCCGTCCTGCGGCAAAGATAATCGCAGGATTTAAATTCGCATGCAAGGCCTAAATCCCGGTAGAACCCCGCATCTTCTTCTGTAATATTTTCTAAATGGGAAAATTCCGGGTTTTTATTTAATTTATCCAGGATATGAAAAACCTCTCCGGTGGCTCCCGCGCTCTTTTCCTGGCCCAGCGGTGCCAGGTATAAGAAAGCGCCGATTTTATCCTGAAAAAATACGCACAGGCTTTGCCCTATCAATGCCCAGCGGATATTAAATAACTTTCTCCAGATATAGATATTCGGGAAGGCATAAACGGACAGCTCATGCTTCCTGAAGTTTAAATAGCGGTCGAAAATTTTCCTGTCGCGCAGGAGAAGTTTATTTAGGCGCATCGGGAAGCCGCAATTCCACTAAATCCAGCACGTCTTCATAAGCCTGGATAATCTGGGGATTATCCCTTAGGATCTCCAGCTGTTCAGGGGAATTAAGATAGGTAGTCAGATATTCGGCATACTCCTTAAACTCCGGGGTATTTATTTTTTCGCCGACATAAGGGCAATTCAAATCCACGGTGAGGATGACTTTTTTATGCCGCAGGTTAATCAGAAACGGATAGAGCTGGCATTCAAAAGGGCGCAGATTATAAATCTTGCATTTATTGCTCTCTGTTTCAAAAAAAACGCAGATAAATCCTTCTCCCCTGGGATTGGGGAGCGGCCGGATTTTCTTTTGCATATTGATATACGCCGGAGGGATATCTTTATCGATTAAATCCTGCACCTCTTCCTCCAGTAAACAGGGAATCCAGGCTGAATCTATTTCTTTAAACCTGCAGCAGCCCTGGCATTTAAGGCAGACCTCTTCGGGGATAAATTGTTTAATCACTTAACGACGCTCCCTAATTTTAACGGCCTCTCCGGACTGATAATAACGCTACCGGATTCATCGGAACCCGCCAAAACCATGCCCTGGCTTTCCACGCCCCGCAGGAGCGCCGGCTCCAGATTATCCACCACCACGACATATTTACCCAAAAGCGCTTCTCTGGTATATGAGTTTTTGATACCGGCAACCACCTGCTTGGTCCTGTCGCCAAGATCCAGGGTCAAAACCAGGAGTTTATCCGCGTTGGGATGTTCGTTAACCTCTTTAATTTGAGCGATTTTCAGCTCTAATGTCCTGAAATCTTCAATGGTAGCCATGCATCCTCCTTAAAGTTTTATAATTATTATTATAATAATTATACCATAAATCCGGCCCAGAAAACCAAATAAAAAACTCCGTAAGCTGCTTTACGGAGTTTTTTAGTACTGGCGGGCCCGACGAGATTTGAACTCGCGATCTTCAGATCGACAATCTGACGTGCTGAACCAGGCTGCACCACGGGCCCGAACGGAGATTTATGATATCAGATTTCTTGAAAGCTGTAAAGAAAGATTTTAAAAAGCCATATTTTATTTGACTAGGCAGCTGGCCTGGAATAGAATAAATCATTGTAAATGACTATAATACTTGTGACGCTCATCTTTATCCGGCCTTTTATCTCCTCCCTGGCTTTTCCTTACGCTAATTTCATCCACTCTGGCCTGCTGCTGGTCTTGGCTGCTATCTGGATTGTTACTCGAGGCGTATCCTTAAAAGAAAATAAGTTAACGCTGCCCGTAATCTTATTCTGCCTGGCTTTATTCCTCTCCTTAATACTGCGTTACAATAATACGGCCGGGGCGCAAGAGTTATATAAATATGTCGGCGGTATCTTAGTCCTGCTTCTCTGCAGCTCTTTGCCTTATAAGGACAAAGACCGGGTGATCCTTAGTATAATGCTTGCCGGTATTTTAATCAGCTGCCTGGCGCTCTATCAATATTTCTTTGGGTTTCCGTATTTAAACAGCTACGTAATGAAAGAGAAAATCACCAATCCTTTTGTCCTGGATTATATCCGGCAAAGGCGCGTCTTTTTTCCTTTTGTTACCCCTAATACCCTGGGGATATCCCTGCGCCAACCGGTTAAAATTACTTTGCCCTCTAAGTTAGCGCTGGAAATTAAATGTTTTATTCTCCCGCGCAAAATACCGTCGCCGACTAAAATGAATTTTACCCCGGATATAGACCGGTTGACCAAAGAGGCTAACTTGATAAAATCCTGGGGGTATTTTTGCGGCTTAAAACAGGCGACCATCCCGACCAGTAAATCCTGGCTGCTTAATCCCGGTTCCCGGCGCAACGATGCGTCATGGATATCAAATCCGGCATAATCAAGGCCATAACGTATGAGGCAATATTTAGACGCCTCTCCTACGCGATTCCTGAGCCCCTTGGCCTGGTCACAATAAGAAACCGCAATTAGTTTATCCGTGAATGAGGCAGTAAGTCTTTCTAATAAAATAAATAGTTTGCTTAAAAAAAGCGGCTGATAATCATGGAAGCTCCAGCCGTGTACAGTGTGGATAATCGCCTTGACCCCGGCCAGCTTGGCTGCCAGCCTGCCTAAAAATCCCGCCTTTGAGCTGTGCGTATGGACTATGCCTATATTATTCTTTTTGATGAATGGGCCTTACGAGGAAACGGCAGCGTCGTACTTCTAAATGCGTAATAGCAAGGGCATCTTCAACCAGTAAACCCTCTTGGCCGGTAAAAAGAAATAAATTAAACCTTGCTTTATCTACCCCCCCGCATAAGGCTTAATAACTGCTTTTGCGCGCCCCCTAACTCCAGTTTAGTAATTACATAGAGCAGGTTAATCTTATGTTCAAGGGCCATATTAATATTATACTACCTCAACAATAAGCCTACAAGCCGTATATTGTAAACCCGGGTCAGGCAATAAGAAAGCGGGTGTTTTTTGAACACCCGCTTTTTTCGCCGGATTAATGGTGGGCGGTACAGGACTTGAACCTGTAAACCTCCTGAATGTAAATCAGGCGCGCTAACCAATTGCGCCAACCGCCCTGCTTAAGATTAAAATTTCTTTTTCTATTTTAACCTAAATACCGGGGTTACGCAAGATATGATAATGCCTGCGCTGCCTTAAGCGGGTCTTTTGCTTCCAATATCGGCCGGCCAATGACTAAAAAATTACTTCCTTGCCGGATAGCCTCCTTAACCGTAGCTGTCCTTTTCTGGTCAGCCTTAAGCGCTCCCTTAGGCCTGATGCCGGGAGTAACAATCAAAAATTTCCTTTTGAGCCTATTTCTTAAATACCCGGCTTCCTGCGCCGAGCAGACTACTCCGTCTAACCCGGAGTCAATTCCGGTTTTAGCCAGCCTAAGCACATCTTGCGCACGGGCCTTTTTACTGGTTAAAACCGTAACTCCGATTAATAACGGCCGCTGTGTTTTAAGTTTCCTGGCTTCATCCCTGGAAGCGTCTACCGCGGCCTTAAGCATCTCCTGGCCGCCTGCTATATGTAAGGTGAGCATCTTTACTTTATAGCGCACTGCCTGGCGTACTGCCTGGGCAACCGTATTGGGAATATCAAATAATTTCAGGTCCAGAAAGACCCTGGCGCCCTTTTTATGAACCATCTCAATTACCTGCGGGCCCGAAGCAGTAAAAAGCTGCAGGCCCACTTTAAATATTTTTATCTTTGGATAAAGCTTGTAGACAAGATACTTTGCCCTGGGAAAACTAGGCACATCCAGGGCGAGGATGATTTCCGGCTTCATATTTCCAGGCTCCCGATAAGCTTATTGATATCGCTGATTTTATTTTTAAGCAAGTAATTTTTTAAACCGGCGGCGATTTCGGCGCCTACCCCGGGATGAATAAAATTTGCCGTGCCGATACCCACTGCGGTTGCGCCGGCAATCATAAATTCTAAAGCGCTTGCGGTATCCATGATGCCGCCCATCCCGATTATGGGAAGCTTAACCGCGTTAAATACCTCCCAGGTCATCTTCACTGCTACCGGCCGGATAGCCGGGCCGCTTAAGCCTGCAATCCCGGCGGCAACCTTAGGCCTCCTGTTCTCAATATCTATGCTCATCCCCCCTAAGGTATTAATCAAAGCAAGCGCATCGCTCCCGGCCTCGGCGGCAGATTTGGCAATAGCGCTAATAGAAGTAACATTGGGAGATAATTTGGTGATCAATACCTTATCCGTAATCTTACGCACCTCCTGGATAATTTTATAGGTAGCTTCGGCATCCTGGGAAATCAGGTTATCTTTCCCGCGCACATTCGGGCAGGAGATATTCAATTCAATTGCCGCCGCTTCTTTAATCAGGTTGATCCGGGCTACCAGCTCCAGGAACTCCTCGGGCTCTTCCTCAGAAGCTATGCTCATAATAATGGGCACACCGGTTCTTTTTAAAAATGGCAGCTTACTTTTGATAAAAATTTCTAAACCCGGATTCTCCAGGCCGATGGAATTAAGCATCCCTGCCGGAGTTTCGCAGGTACGCGGAGCCGGGTTTCCCTGGCGCGGTTTTAAAGTCAGGGTCTTGGTGACAATCGCGCCGAGCTTTTTTAAATCCAGGAAATCCTTAAATTCTTCGGCATAACCAAAGGTGCCGGATGCGGCGATTACCGGATTCTTTAATTTAAGCCTACCTAGCGTTACAGAAAGTTTTGTTTTCATCGCTTTACCAGATTAAATCTTCGGCTAAAAACACCGGACCTTCTTTACAAACCCGCCTTAATCCGTCTTTTGTTTTAACTACGCAACCCAGGCACGCTCCGATACCACAAGCCATATGCTCTTCTAAGGAAAGTTGCGCCGGTAGCTTATATTTTTTAGCGACCTCGGCTACGGCCTTAAGCATAGGTTTTGGGCCGCAGGCGTATATCGTATTATACCCGGCAAGATTATGCTTGAGCAGTTCGCTTACCCTGCCTTTAAATCCGGCTGAGCCATCGTCGGTAGAAATCTTGACGCGACAGCCCGATTTTTTAAATTCCTGGACGCAGAGCAGTTGTTCTTTAGTCTTGGCCCCGACTAAAACCAGGGTTTTTACTTTTGTGGCCAGGAAAAGCAGGGGGGCTGCGCCCATTCCGCCGGCTACGATGAGCGCGGGCCTGGCGCTTTTAAGTTCAAACCCGTTTCCTAAGGGCCCGATAATATCCAAAGATTCTCCTGCTTTTTTTTGCGCTAAAATCTGCGTTCCCTGCCCTACGACTTCATACAATAGCGTTAGCTTGTCTCCGGAAATCCCGTGTATGCTAAAAGGCCTTCTTAAAAGCGGGGTTAGCCCCGCGGAAATCTTGATGTTGACGAATTGGCCGGGCCGGGCAAGCCTGGCGATTGGCGCGGCGCGTAATGTGCAACGCCAGTAGCTATTTTTTATTTTGGTTTGCGCTAATATTTTTGCCTGCAGTTGAAAATTTTTCATCTTCTCCAGAGAAAAAATAACAAGATTACGATTAACAGCGTGATGATCGAGCTTATCTCTTTCTTAAACCAGGCTGGCTTGAGCGGCAAATATTCTTTTACGTTAAGCCGGATAAGGCTAAGGATACACGGCATAATCCTGGGGACCCTGCGGCAATATGCCGCATATGTTCCGGGGAACATGCCCCGCAATTTTTTCTCTTCGCTAAGTATTAACGGAAAATAGCGGCTGGCAAAAATCAACAGAAAAAGAAGGATGACCCACCAGTTAAAAAGCATCATCACCACGCCCAGGCCGATTAAAAGAATGCCCAGGTACATCGGGTTACGCACGACTTGATAAGGCCCGCCTTCAATAAGGGCGTGGCTATTTTTAGAATGTTCTGCCTTATAACCCCTGGCTGAAACGCGGATCAGCTGGCCCAAAAACATCGCTAATAGGCCGGTTGCCCTCAAGGTATGCTCCGGCCAGCCGGAGGCGTTCTGGCGGAAAAATGTCTTCCTGAAGAGAACGACCAGGATAAGAGCTAAGGCCATGATTATTCCGTTAATCTTTATTCTTTTTTTCATGTTTTATTTCTGGCAGCGGGGACAAAAATACGTGCCCCTTCCTCCCTGGTTAATTCTTTTAATGGGCGTATTACATACTAAACAGGGCTTGCCTTGCCGGCCATAGACTTTGTGGTAGCGCACATACCCGCCCTTCTCGCCTGAAAGCCGCACGTAATCGTCAACCGATGAACCTGCATGGCGGATGGCCGCTTTCAAAATATCATTAATCGCCTTAAAGAGCAATGCCTTTTCTTGCGCTTTCAGTGTATTCGCCCGGCGCTCAGGATGAATCTTCGCGCGAAATAAAATTTCTGCGGCATACAGGTTACCGATGCCGGAGATAAATGCCTGGTCCATTAAGAGGGGCTTGATCCTGGTCTTTTTATGGCTCAACATCTCTTTAAACTGTTCTAAATTCAGCTCCGCAGGCTCCGGCCCGAGCCCCCGGATAAATTTTAAAGCGCGCCAGTCATCCAATAACCTGAGTTCCGCGAATAACCTCTGGTCATTAAAATCCAGGGTTTTCCCATCGGATAAATGAAAAGCTAAGCGGCTGTTTTTCGCCCCGCCGGGATAGACCAGCTGGCCGGTCATCTTAAGGTGGATGGCCAGGGACTTGCCGTTGGACAATTCCCAGATTAAAAGCTTGGCCTTGCGCAATATTCTTTTAATTACCGCACCGGTCAGGCCTTTTTTAAAAGCCGCCAGGCCCGGCTCGCGGATAACTTTAGGATGATGCACGCAGACCGCGGTAATTTTTTTGCCTAGAATCACTTTCTCTAAATCGCGCCTGATGGTTTCGACTTCCGGCAGTTCCGGCATGATTACTCCTTAATAATTTTAATCCATACCTCTCTTGGGCGCGGCCCGTCGCTCTCGCAAAAATAGACTGCCTGCCAGGTGCCCAGGCTAAGCGAGCCGTTTTCTATAAAAATAGTTAAAGCCGGTCCGAATAAAGAACTCTTTACATGGCTATCGGCATTCCCTTCGCTATGCGCGTACCCGGCATCCGGGGGAATAAGTTTATTCAGGGTATTGATAATATCGCTTTTTACGGAAGGGTCAGCGTTTTCATTGATCGTCAAGCCGGCGGTGGTATGCGGGCAAAATATAAAACATACCCCGTGATTAATTTTTGCTTTGGCTAGCGCACTTTGAATTTTCGCGGTTATGTCGATTAATTCAACGCGCTTGTTGGTTTTTAGATTAATTTTTTCCATTGAGCAATTCTTTAACCTTAGCGACAACTTCATCAGCCGAATCTAGGCTGATGGTGCCGGGGATATCCCAGGAACCTAAATTGATTACCGGTATGCCGAATTGGATGCAATAGGCGATCTCCGAGAGGGTTCCTGCCCTCCCTGACAACGCCACTACTACATCCGCAGCCTTAACCACTAGAACGTTTCTGGCCAGGCCTAAACCAGTGGGTATAACTATATCTACAAATTTATTAGCATCTTTTTTCTCATAGCTTGGTATAATACCTATAGTCAGGCCGCCGCCAGCCTTAAAACCAGAACAAACCGCCTCCATTACTCCACCTAAGCCTCCAGAAACGAGTATATCAACCACTTTAGTGAGTTTTTTGCCTAATTCTTGGGCTAATTGCTCCACTTCTGTAGTACAATTTCTACCGCCAATTACGCTGACGATTTTCTTCATTTTTCTCTCCACATGCTGTTTTTATGCGCCTGGCGGGAATTGAACCTGCACATCCAGCTCCGGAGGCTGGCGCCCTATCCGTTGGGCTACAGGCGCATTAAAATAAGCTTAATTGCTCTTCGTTTTTCTGTTCACCCTCTCCCTGCTCAAAAATAGAAATAATCCCGTATTCTCCGTCAAAACCAGCCTTGATCTTGACCCTGCCTTCGCGTACCCTTAATACTCCCTCCGCCACTTTAGGCGGCAGGCCTTTAGCCAGGTCTTGTTTGGGCGCGCGCAGTAAAATTTCAAATTCGGTACCGAATTTAGCCAGGCAACTGCGGTAATCCCTTTCTACCGCTACGCTTGTTTTAGCTATCCCTTTGGCGTCAGCGATGATCTCGTCTAAAGGTATGAGGCTCTTAAAAGGAATAGCGTTATCCGGTTTAAAGCCTTCCGGCCTGTCGGCTAATTTCTCCACGCGGTTAAGCACGCCCACCGTAACGGGCTTACCGCACTTAGGGCACTTTCCGCCATGCTCTTTAGTCTCTTTGGGCGACATACGCATACCGCAAAGCCGGTGGCCGTCAAAATGATACTTGCCTTCTTCCGGGAAAAATTCTATGGTGTATAAAAATTTTTGCCTGTCTTTGGTTCTTAAAACTTCCCTTATGCTTTGATAATCCAGCGCGCAGTCAAAGACATTTGCCTCGCGGCCGATTTTTTGCGGAGAGTGCGAATCGCTATTGGAAATAAGCGTAAATCTGTCTAACGCGCTGACGCGCCAGTTCATCGCCGGGTCGCTGGAAAGCCCGGTTTCCAGGGCAAAGATCTTGGGCGTCTGTTCTTCAAAACAATCCTCAATCCGGTCAAAGCCGGACATGGAGCCAAAGAGCGAGAACCAGGGCGTCCAGATATGGCCGGGGATAACCATGCAATTTTCATCGCTATCAAAGACAATGCGCGCCAGTTCCGCGACATCCAGGCCGAGGATCGGCCGGCCGTCACTGGCTAAATTACCCAGGCGGCTGAGCCGGTCATTGATTTTATCCACGCTCTTAAACGACGGAGCAATAATGACATTATGCACACGGTAACCTTTACCTTTCTTGGAATAAATACTGCTTACTTCGGCGGTAAGGATAAAAGAGACCCCGTTATGTTGATAGAGGCCGTTGCCGCAATCTTCCAGGGTATGTTTTAACTCCTCTAACCATAAGTGGTGCGTAAAGTCGCCTGTCCCCATCAAGGTAATCCCTTTTAATTTCGCCCACTCGCTTAAATTCTTGACATCCATATTGCGGCTGGTTGCGCGCGAGTATTTGGAGTGAATATGAAAATCAGCTATGAATTCCATTGGTGCACCTTGCCTTTACAGAGAGTATATTCAACCAGGCCCTTAAGGGAATGCCCGATAAAGGGAGAGTTTTTGGATTTGGATAAGAGGTTTTCTTTCTGTACCAGCCATTCCTTTTCCGGGTCAAGCACAATAATATCCGCGTCCGCCCCTACGCTTAAGGTCCCCTTATCTATGCCTAAAATCCTGCTGGGGAAAAGCGACATGGCCAGAACTAACCTTCCCCAGTCTAATAAATTATTAGCAATTAATGCTGTTATGGTTGCTGCCAGCTCTGTTTCTAAGCCGACTACCCCGAATTCCGCGCGCTCAAATTCAATATCTTTTTCATTTTCGGTATGCGGGGCATGGTCTGAAGCAATAACGTCTATTACGCCGCTGCTTAAGGCCTTACGGATAGCCAGTATATCCTCTTTTGCGCGCAGCGGCGGATTCATCTTAAAATTAGTGTCATACCCCGCTACCGCCTCTTCGCCAAAAGTAAAGTAATGCGGGCAGGTTTCGCAGGTAACCTTAACTCCCTGCTTTTTAGCCCGGCTGATAATTTCTACTGACTCTTTACAGCTTACATGGGCAATATGCACCCTGGCGCCGGCTTCTTTAGCCAGCTTAATGTCGCGCTCGACCCTTTTATATTCTGACTCCGCCGATATGCCGCGCAGGCCTAAACGCGTAGAGGTAAACCCCAGGTTGACTACTCCCTGGCGGGAGAGCTGCTTATCCTCAGAATGACAAATCACTAAAAGCTTGGCCTCTTTGGCGCTGCGGAATGCCTCCAGCATAACCGCATCTGCGTCTACCGAAGAACCGTCGTCGGAAATTGCGATTACGCCGGCTTTTTGGAGGCTAACGATATCGTTTATTTCTTCGCCGCGCCTCTCTTTGGTAAGCGCGGCGCAGATAAAGACATTGGCCTGGCCTCCTTTTTTAATCGCCTCCTGTAAAATCTTCAGGTGGCCAACGGAATCGATCGCCGGAGTAGTATTCGGCATCGCTAACACGCTGGTTACCCCGCCATGCAGGCTAGCTTTAGTGCCGCTACCGATTGTCTCTTTGTCTTCCCTGCCCGGCTCCCTTAAATGTACGTGCATATCTACGAGGCCGGGTAGCACCAGCTTATTTTCTGCCGCAATGATTTTATCCGCCCCTAACCTAATATTCCTGGCTACCTTGGTTATCTTGGCATCTTCAACCAGCACGTCCAAAAGCGCATTAATTTTATTTGCCGGGTCAATTACTCTGCCGGACTTAATCAGTATTTTCATCCTTCAACTCCCACCTGTCGCTCGGGATGACCCTGAGCAGAGGCGAAGGGGCCATTTTTAATCTTCTCGTTGGCCTGCGCCACTAAAAACAAAACCGCCATTCTCACCGCAATACCGTTAGTAACCTGCTCTAAAATTACGGAATGCGCCCCATCCGCTACTGCGCTGGACATCTCAATCCCGCGGTTGATCGGCCCGGGGTGCATGACGATAATGTCCTTTTTAGCTTTCTTGAGCCTCTCCTCGGTAATCCCAAACTCCTTAAAATATTCCAGCTGCTGGGGGAAGGCTGTCTCTCCGTCGCGCTCAAACTGCATCCTTAAAACATTCACGGCATCCGCATTTTTTAACGCCGCGCCTATATCGTTAGTTACGCTTACGCCCATCTCTTCTATGGCTGGCGGGATAAGCAGCTTAGGCGCGCACACAGTGACGTTGGCGCCTAATTTAGTCAGCCCCCAGATGTTGGAACGGGCTACGCGTGAATGTGCGATATCGCCGACAATGCTTACATTTAACCCGGCGATGGTTTTAAGTTTTTCTTTAAGGGTAAAAATGTCCAGGAGCGCCTGCGTAGGGTGTTCATGCCAGCCGTCTCCGGCATTGATGACGCTTAGATTAACGTGGCGGCTAAGCACGACTGCCGCGCCGCTGCAATTATGGCGCACTACGATAACATCTGCCTTAAGGGCCTCGATGTTCCTTCCGGTATCAATCAGGGTTTCCCCTTTTTTGACGCTGGAACTTTCGGTAGCGATATTAATCACGTCGGCAGAAAGCCTTTTGGCTGCCACTTCAAAAGAGACGCGTGTGCGCGTGGAAGGCTCGTAAAATAAATTCACTACGGTTTTACCGCGTAGGGCAGGGACCTTCTTAATCTCGCGGGTAGAGACTTCTTTAAATGACTCGGCGGTAGCAAGGATCAGCCCTATTTCCTCTTTATTTAATTCCTCCAGCCCTAAAAGGTCTTTCCTGGCCCAGTTCATTTTAGTTTTTGGCAACAATGACCACTTCGTCTATGCCCTCGGTCTCCTTTAAGCGTACTTCCACGGTTTCGTCTTTAGCGGTCGGGATATTTTTACCCGCGTAATCCGCCCTCACCGGCAATTCACGATGGCCGCGGTCAACTAACACCGCCAGCTGTATAGACTTAGGCCGGCCAAAATCTACCAGGGCATCCAGTGCCGCCCTGACTGTACGGCCGGTATACAAGACATCATCCACCAAAACCAGATTTTTAGCGTTAATATCAAAATCTATCTCGGTCTTACGCACTAATGGCTGGCCTGAAGCCAGGGCCAAATCATCGCGGTATAAAGTAATATCCAGGCTGCCGGTCAGGACGTCTTTGCCTTCGATATTTTTAATACAAGCTGCCAGGCGCTTGGCCAGATAGACCCCGCGGTTCCTGATTCCGACCAGGCATAAATCTTCTACGCCCTTATTCTTTTCCACTATTTCGTGGGCAATGCGCATGATCGCCCTGCTAATGGCGTCTCCGTCTAATATCTTGGCTTTTTCTTTCATCGGCTAAAAGGCAAAAAAATACCCTTGGTCTTTTGCCAAGGGTTATGGTTATCTGGATTTATGCGTTGCATTTTACTCTCCACCTTGCCCGCCTCTCAAGGGCTGGGGCTTAAAGGTTAGCTTGATTTTGATTAAGTATAGCATATTTAACTCTCTTGTCAAGGCTAAAATTAAATCGCGATCACAAACTCGCCGCGGGGCCTGGACGGTTGCAGTTTTTCCAGGATCGCCCTGGGCGCAGCGCGGATAACCTCTTCAAATTTCTTGGTTAATTCCCGGGCCACCGCGATTTCCTGCGCGCCAAAAATTTCTGCCATATCCTCTAGGGCGGCTAAAATCCTGTGGCTGGACTCATAACAGATAATCGTGCATTTGAACTTGCGTAATTCCTGAAGTTTGCGCTGCTGCGCTTTTCTTTTATTCGGCAGGAATCCGGCAAAATAGAACTCATGCGCCGGTTTTCCGGAAAGCACCAGCGCGTTAATCAAGGCGCTCGGCCCGGGGATAAGCGTCAGGGCAATATTATTTTTAATAGCTAAATTAATCAGGTTATACCCGGGGTCTAATATGCCGGGTGTGCCCGCATCCGAGACAAGCGCGATATCCTTGCCTGCTTTTAAAAGGCCAAGCAGGTAGGCGGCCTTGGTAAACCGGTTATGCTGGTAGAAGCTGGTAGTAGGCTTATGGATAGCGTAGTGGCTAAGCAGGATTTGCGTATGCCGCGTATCTTCGCAGGCGATCAAATCCACGCTTTTTAATACTTCCAGGCTGCGCAGGGAGATATCCTTTAAATTACCTATGGGGGTAGCAACGATATAAAGCATTACTCAACCGTTACGGACTTGGCTAAATTGCGCGGCTGGTCTACGTCGCAGCCGCGTTTGGTAGCAATATGGTACGCGATTAACTGCAGGGGTAGCGCCACTAAGAGAGGCGAAAAGATCTCTTCTACTTTGGGGATATAGATGACCTCGCGGGTCAGCTCGACAACCTCTTTATCGCCGGAGCTGACAATGGCGATAATCTTACCGTGCCGGGAATGGATCTCCTGGATGTTGGAGACCATCTTTTCGTAAACCTTGGAGGCGGAGGCAATACAGACTACGGCGCGGTATTCGTCGATTAAGGCAATCGGCCCATGTTTCATCTCTCCTGCGGCATACCCTTCGGCAGGGATATAAGAAACTTCTTTCAGCTTAAGCGCTCCCTCCAAGGCGGAAGGATAATTAATCTTTCTACCCAGATATAAAAACGAACCGAGGTGAGAATGCCTGCGGGCCAGGCGCGCGATATTATTTTGTTCTTTAAGAATTAACTCCTGCTGTTTAGGTATCCGGCGTAAATCAAAGAGATATTTGCTGATTTTAGCCGGAGACAGGATATCCCTGATCTCAGCCAGGTAAAAAGTAAATAAGTAGAGTGCGGTTAACTGGGCAGTGTAGGCCTTGGTAGAAGCAACCCCGATTTCCGGGCCGGCATGCGTATAAATTATGCCGTCAGATTCACGGGTTAAGGTTGAGCCTAAAACATTGCAGATAGAGAGTACGCTGGCGCCGCGCTTTTTAGCTTCTCTTACTCCGGCTAAGGTATCCGCTGTCTCCCCGGACTGGCTGATGGCCACTACCAGGGTCTCCGGCCCGATTAAAAGGTCGCGGTACCTGAATTCACTGGAAACATCTATCTGCGTAGGTATCGCGCATACGGATTCTAAAATGTATTTTCCGACTAGTCCCGCATGGTAGGCTGTGCCGCAGGCAACGATAAAAATATTCTTGATATTTTGCAGCTTAGTTGCGGGAATGTGCTGCTCTTCAAAATTGATGCTATTGGTCTCCTGGGCGATCCTGGAGTTGAGTAAATTCTCCACAACCCTGGGCTGCTCATTGATTTCTTTGAGCATAAAATGCGCAAAGCCGTTTTTCTGCGCCTGGGCAATATCCCAATTAATGCGCACGGTTTTTTTAGAGACGGGTTGGCCGTCAAAATCAGTAACCTTAAAACCCTCCCTGGACAGGATCGCTACCTCGTTTTCGTCCAGGAAAACAATCTCCTTGGTTGATGCTAAAACCGCCGGGGCGTCCGACGCCAGAAAATTTTCATTCCTGCCTACGCCGATAATCAAAGGGCTGCCCGAACGCGCGCCCACGAGCTTAGCCGGTTCGCGCGCTGAGATAACCCCGATAGCAAAAGAACCTGTCAGGAGCTTAATCGCCTTACGCACTGCTTCTTCCAGCGGGATATCGTGATAAAATTTCTCGATTAAGTGCGCGATTACTTCGGTATCGGTCTGGCTGCGGAAGGCATGCCCTTCTTTAATCAATTGGGCCTTAAGCTCCTCGTAATTCTCAATAATGCCATTGTGGACCAGGGCAAGTTCTCCCCGGCAGTCTTCATGGGGGTGGGCGTTGGCCTGTGTGGGAGCGCCGTGCGTGGCCCAGCGGGTATGCGCGATACCGACCGAACCGGAGAGCGGCTTATTCTTAACCAGCCTCTCCAGCATGCTTATTTTCCCGGGCGACTTTCTTATGGAGATGCTGTTTTTCTTAGGTAGGATGATGGCCAGGCCGCTTGAATCATATCCGCGGTACTCCAGGCGCTTCAGGCCCGCCAACAAAATAGGCTGCGCTTCCCTGTCTCCAATATATCCGACTATACCGCACATAATTATTCCGTGACCCCGACGGGATTTGAACCCGTGTCGAGAGCTTGAAAAGCTCTTGTCCTGGACCAGGCTAGACGACGGGGTCTTAAAGTTTATTCTTCTTCGGCAATTACCGGCGCAACGCAAGAAACCCGGTCTTTATCTTGCAGCTTTATCAGGCGCACGCCCTGGGCAGAGCGGCCGGTCTCACGGATATCTTTGATTGCGCAGCGCAGGAAGATGCCGTTCTGGGTAATCACCATTAACTCATCATTATCGCTGACGGTCTTTAAGGTAACTGCCTCGCCGTTCTTATCCGTAACCTTGATATTGATTACGCCTTTGCCGCCGCGGGAGGTCAGCCTGTATTCATCAACGGTAGTCCGTTTCGCAAATCCTAATGCCGTAACGGTTAAGATCCCGGCGCCTTTCTGCGGGATGACTAAATCAATCACCTCATCTTTTTTAGCTAAAGAGATGGCCTTGACCCCGCGCGCCCCCCTGCCCATATCGCGCACTTTTGCTTCAGGGAAGCGGATAGCCTTACCCTGGCGCGTGCCGATTAATAACTCCTGCTTGCCGTCGGTAAGCGAAACGCCGATCAGTTCGTCATTCTTATCTAAGGTTATCCCGATGATGCCCCCCTTCCTGGGGTTGCCATAGGCATCCAGCTTGGTCTTTTTAATCTGGCCCAGCTTAGTTACCATCACCAGATATTGCTCGGCAGAAAATTCCTTTACCGGTATGGTGGAACTGATCTTGGAGCCGGCAGCCATATCCAGCAGGTTGATGATGGCCTTGCCCTTGGAAGTACGGCTGGCCTGCGGTATTTCATAGACCTTTAGCCAGTGCACCTGGCCCTGGTCGGTAAAAATCAAAAGGTAATCTTTGGTCGAGGCGACAAAAAGATGCTCGATAAAATCTTCGTCCTTGACCTCGGCGCCGGTAGCGCCCTTACCCCCGCGTTTTTGTTTACGGTAGGAGCTGACCGGAAGGCGCTTAATATACCCGGTATGGCTGATCGTCACCACCACATCTTCCTCGGCGATTAAATCCTCCACCTCCAGCTCCTCTACTTCACCGACGATATCGGTGCGCCGCTCATCGCCGTATTTTTTCTTTAATCCTTCCAGCTCTTCCTTAATAATCCCTTCGATCTTTTTCTCCGAGCCTAAGATCGCCCGGCAGATCTCGATCTTCTTTAACAGTTCGGCGTATTCGGCGTCCAGCTTATCGCGTTCAAGCGCGGTGAGGCGCTGCAACTGCATCTCCAGGATGGCCTGCGCCTGGAGCTCGGAAAGTTCAAACTCCTTCATTAAATTTACTTTGGCTGCCTCCACGGTCTTAGAAGTCTTAATCGTCTTAATAATCCGGTCGATAAACTTAAGCGCGATCTTCAGGCCCTCTAATATATGCGCCCGTTTTAAAGCCTTATCCAGTTCAAACTGCGTACGGCGCCGGATAATCACCTTACGATGCTCAATATAGCAATCCAATACCTGCCTTAAATTTAAAACCCGCGGCCGGTTTTCAACCAGGGCGAGCATGATAATCCCGAAGGTCGTCTCTAGCTGGGTATGTTTAAAAAGTTGATTTAAAATAAGCTGCGGCTCGGTATCGCGCTTAAGCTCGACCACGATACGCATGCCTTCTTTATCCGACTCATCACGGATATCGGATATGCCCTCTATTTTTTTATCGTCCACTAGCCCGGCGATGGCTTCAATCAGGCTGGATTTTTGTATCTGGTAAGGGATCTCCGTAACCACGATTAAATCTTTACCATTCTTCAGGTGCTCAACCGTTGCCCGGGCGCGCACAGTAAGCTTGCCCCTGCCGGTAGTATACGCCTCCTTAATCCCGCCCTTACCGCAGATGACGCCGCCCGTCGGAAAATCCGGGGCCTTGATATAACGCATCAGGTCCTTGATCTCGGCTTGCGGGTTATCCAGAAGATAAATAAGCGCATCCGCAACTTCGTTCAGGTTGTGCGGCGGGATGTTCGTCGCCATGCCCACGGCAATACCGCTTGAGCCGTTGACCAAAAGATTAGGGAGGCTGGCAGGTAATAAAAGCGGCTCTTTTAATGAGGCATCAAAGTTCGGCCCGAAATTAATCGTATCTTTGTCAATATCGCCGAGCATATCATCGGAAATCGCAGCCAGCCTGGCCTCAGTATAGCGCATCGCCGCGGCGGCGTCGCCATCAACCGAGCCAAAGTTGCCCTGGCCATCAACCAGGGGATAGCGTAAAGAAAAATCCTGCGCCATTCTTACCAGGGTGTCGTAAACCGCCACGTCGCCGTGCGGATGATACTTGCCTAAAACCTCACCGACGATACGCGCGCATTTTTTGTAGGGCTTGGAATGGTCAAGGTTAAGCTCCTGCATCGCGTAGAGTATCCTTCGATGCACGGGCTTTAAGCCGTCGCGCACATCCGGCAGGGCGCGGCCGACGATAACGCTCATCGCGTAATTCAAATAAGCGTCCTTGACCTCTTCCTCGATATAAACGGAAATAATTTTTTCGTTGCGCGTATACATAGCTTAAATATCCAGATTCTTTACCTGGTGGGCGTAATCTTCAATAAACTGCCGGCGCGGCTCAACCTGGTCTCCCATTAAGACCGTAAACATCTTATCGGTCTCCACCGCGTCTTCCAGGGTTACCTGTAACATAGTGCGTTTTCCCGGGTCCATCGTCGTATCCCAGAGCTGCTGGGGATTCATTTCGCCTAAGCCTTTATACCTTTGGATATGCATTCCCTTAGTAGCAGACTCCTTGATATAACCTAATACCTCTTTTAAACTCGCTAAGTCTTTCTGGTCTTTTTCATTGGTAATCCGGTAGGCGGACTTGGATTTTTTAGTGCTTTCTTTACCAGAGGTATCTTTTTGTACCAAGGGTTCCGGGCTATAGGTAGCTATATCCAGGCCCATCTTTTCTATTTTGCTCACAATGTGCTCAACCTCTTGGGCTTCAAAGAGTTCCAACACATCCTGTTCGCCGGCTTTATCTTCTTTATCCGTTAAGCTGGCTAATTCCTTATCAGAATAGAGAAAATGCTCTTTTCCCTCCACTTTTACCCTATAAATAGGCATTTTTTTGGTCTTTTGATGCCTAAAAGTAAGATATTTTGCTATTGCTACTCCCTTTTTATCTAAACTCCTGCCTATTTTATCCAGCTCAACCAATAATTCTAAAAGATCCTTAAACTGATTATCGGTAAACTCCTTTTTTTCTTTTAAATAAATGAGCTTATGCCCTTCTCTGCCCAAATCCAAAAGCATCTCATCCATTTGCTTCTCGGTTTGGATATACTCTTCGCGCTGGCCCCTTTTGATCTTATAGAGTGGCGGCTGGGCAATATAGACATAGCCATCCTCAATCAGCTTGGGCATCTGGCGGTATAAGAGCGTAAGCAGGAGTGTCCTGATGTGCGAGCCGTCAACATCCGCATCAGCCATCAGCACTAGTTTGTGGTAGCGCAATTTACTCACATCAAATTCTTCGCCAATGCCTGTCCCCAGCGCGGTAATAATCGTACGGATCTCTTCATTGGATAAAATCTTATCCAGCCGGGATTTTTCCACATTTAAAATCTTGCCCTTAATCGGCAAAATAGCCTGGAACCTTCTGTCGCGACCCTGTTTGGCTGAGCCGCCGGCCGAATCACCCTCTACTATATATAATTCGCATAACGCCGCGTCCCGCTCGGAACAATCAGCTAATTTCCCGGGCAGGCCCGCCCCTTCCAGCGCGCCTTTTCTGCGGGTAAGCTCCCTGGCTTTACGCGCCGCTTCCCGGGCGCGTGAAGCAACGATGACCTTATCGATAATTTTATTAGCGACAGAAGGGTTTTCTTCAAAATAAGCGCTTAAGGCGTCCAGGCTGGTTGAAGCAACCAGGCCCTCTACTTCGGAATTCCCTAATTTTGTCTTGGTCTGGCCTTCAAATTGGGGGTTGGGGACCTTGACGCTGACGACCGCGGTTAAGCCTTCGCGCACGTCTTCGCCGGTAATCCCGATTTCGTCCTTGATTAAATTTTTAGCCTTGGCGTATTGGTTAATCGCACGGGTAAGCGCGGACTTAAAGCCCGAGAGATGCGTGCCGCCTTCGATAGTATTGATATTGTTGGCAAAAGAAAATAGCGTCTCGGCATAGCCGTCGTTATACTGCAGGGCTACTTCCACATTAATACCGTCCTGCAATTTTTCAAAGTAAACTACCTTGTTATGCAGCGGATTCTTATTCTTATTCAAATACTCTACAAAAGAAACTATGCCGCCGGCAAACTCAAATACCGATTCCTTATCCGTGCGCTCGTCTTCTAATTTTATCTTCAGGCCTTTATTCAAAAACGCTAACTCTCTCAGGCGCTGGGATAAGATATCATAGGAATATTCAGTTTTGGTAAAGATGGACTTATCCGGCTTAAAGGTGATCTTGGTGCCGGTGTTGGTGCTTTTGCCGATGACGGTCAATTTGGAAACCGTCTTGCCGCGCTCATAGCGCTGATGGTAAATTTTACCGTCTCTTTTTACCTCTACCTCTAACCAATCAGAAAGCGCGTTGACGCAGCTGACCCCCACGCCGTGCAAGCCGCCGGATACCTTATAAGAACGGTGGTCAAACTTGCCTCCGGCATGCAGGGTAGTCAGGGCAACTTCCACCGCGGGTTTTTTTTCGGTCTTATGCATATCCACCGGAATGCCGCGGCCATTATCCGTAACCGTGACGCTATTATCATTGTGAATAACCGTGAGAATAGAGTCGCAAAAGCCGCCCAGAGCCTCGTCAACGCTGTTATCCACCACCTCATAAACCAGATGGTGCAGGCCGCGCACCGCCGTATCGCCGATATACATTGCCGGCCGTCGCCTGACTGCCTCTATACCCTCCAGGACCTGGATACTGGTGGCATCGTACGCCTTACCCTTATCCACCGGCTGCGGGGATTCTTTGAGCGCTTCTTTTGTCGCCTTTACTTTTACCTTCTTCACCCTATCTCTCCGATGCTAAAACGGACCTCTTTTACCTGGCCTGAGCATTTTTTTAATTTACGCAACAGGTCTTCTTTTTTTAAATTCAGGCTGTATAACCAAACCGACGAATCTACGGTGATACCTAAAATACCTTTCCTAAAATATTGAAACTTTATATGCCCCAACTCCTTTTTTGTCAAGGACTTTCTTAACCAGGCGCCCGGCTCCTCGTTATTTTCCCCGCCCCTCTTGTTAATTAAATCCTGCATCACGCTTTGTAGCGTATCTTTGATCCTCTCCATCCCTAACTTAAGCGCATAGGTAGAACAATATAAATATAGCCGCTGATGCGGATCACGCCGGGCTTCTCGCTGTCCGTTAACTCCAGCTCTACCGTCTCTTCGTGAAGATTTTTCAGCACATCCATTAAATACCCGGGATTAAAGCCTATGGCCAACTCTTTGCCTGTATAAGCCACGCTTAATTCTTCCCGCGACTCACCTACATCCGGCGTAGACTTGGAAACCACCAGTTTATTTTTAAAAACCTCTAACTTCACTGCCTGATAATCCGGCGTCGACAATAATGCCGCCCTCCTGACTGCCAACAGAAATTCTTCTCTCTCCAGGCGTACCTTGTTCTCGGAGGCCGGCGGAATAACTTGTTTATAATCCGGAAATTCCCCTTCGATTAAACGCGAAATCACCACAACGCCCCCTAAATCGAACAAGACTTGATTGCTGCCCAAAATCAAAGATAACTCTCCCTCTTCTTTTAAATTGCGGTTTAATTCGTGCACGGTTTTAATCGGGACGATAATATTCAGGTCTTTCTCCGGGGTATAATTTAATTTTTTCTCGGCCACCGCCAGCCTTTTACCATCCGTAGCTACCAGGGTGAGGATATTTTTATTAATCTTAAAAAGTATGCCATTTAACACATAGCGTGTTTCATCAACAGAGACCGCAAAAGAGGTCAGGCCCAATACCTGTTTTAATAAAGACTGGTCTATTTTAATCACCTCTTTATCTTTAAATTCTGGCAGTTTGGGAAACTCCTCGCGCGCCAAACCCATAATTTTAAATTGACATAATTCCGTTTCAATATTCACCTGGTTATTTTTCTTGGTCGTTATGCTCACATTATCCGCGGGCAATTCTTTGATAATATCGTTAAAGCGCTTGGCTGGAAGCGTAATCGCCCCCTGTTCCTGGGTATCCACAGGTATTACACAGCTTATCCCGATATCTAAATCGGTAGCGGTAAGCCTTAAATTACCCTGCTGGGTTTCAATTAAAATATTAGACAATATAGGCAATGTGGCCTTGGTGGTGATGACGTTTTGCACGGTTTGAATACCGCTTAATAACACATCTTTTTCTACTTTAAATTTCATTTTCGCTCCTTACTATATATTATTATATTAATTTATTAAAAAAGTAA
>JAQUAP010000066.1 GCA_028687205.1 Candidatus Omnitrophota bacterium | reverse complement strand
TACAGTTACAGCCTGCTAAATGCGCTGGAACCCCGGGTTTTTATCCGCTTAAAAGCCCGCCAGGAAGAGCTGGGAGTTGAGGCGGGTTTTAGCACTCCTTTCTAAGGCCAATTTCTTATTTATTACCTTGCAAATAAAGAAGTTAGAAGCCAAATAAAACTTGATTTTCCCCCATATTTAGTATTATAATATTACCCTATGTTCTGGAGAGTTATCGGCGCCACTGCCGCCATTTTAACCATGTTTTCCTTTGTCCCGCAGATAGCCAGGTCTTTGCGGACCAGGTCTGTTAAGGACGTCAGTCCGGTTACCTTATTTCAGCTCTCTACCGGCGTTTTTCTATGGATAATTTACGGGATTTACCTTAAAGATCCCATAATCATAACCGCAAATTTAGTCACCCTGGCGAGCCTGGCGGTACTTTTGTTCCTATATTTTAAGTATGGGAGGCAAGCATGCCGGTAGTTTTAGTCACTGGTTCAAGCGGCTTAATCGGCTCTGAAACAGTAAGCTTCTTTGCCGAAAAGGGCTTTGACCTTGTCGGCATAGATAATAATATGCGCCAGGCCTTTTTTGGCGAAGAGGGCTCTGTAGCCTGGAACCAGAAACGCCTGCAAAAGAAATATAAAAACTATAGGCATTATTCGGTAGATATCCGTAACGAGAAGAAAATTGATCAAATATTCAAAAAATACGCTGCGGATATCGCCCTCATCGTTCACTCTGCAGCCCAGCCTGCGCATGATTGGGCAGCCAGGGACCCGCTGGTAGATTTTGGAATAAATGCAAGCGGCACACTAATCCTGCTGGAGGCATTACGTAAATTTTGCCCTAAGGGAGTTTTTATTTTTATCTCTACCAATAAAGTTTACGGAGACAGGCCGAACTCCCTGCCGTTCATTGAGCTTGAAAAAAGGTATGAATTACCCGAAGGGCATCAATATTATAAAGGTATTGATGAGTCAATGAGTATTGATAATTGCCTGCATTCTCTGTTCGGCGCCTCAAAAATAGCAGCGGATGTAATGGCACAGGAATATAGCAGGTATTTTGGCCTGAAAACCGGAATTTTTCGCACTGGCTGTGTTACCGGCCCAATGCATTCAGGGACTGAATTACACGGCTTCTTAGCCTATCTTGTAAAATCTTATTTAACCGGCCGGAAATATAGTATTTATGGCTACAAGGGCAAACAGGTGCGCGACAATATCCATTCCTATGACCTGGTAAATGCATTTTATCATTTCTTTAAAGCGCCGCGCCCCGCTGAGATTTATAACATCGGCGGAGGCAGGTTCGCCAATACCTCTGTCTTAGAAGCAATTGAGTTGTGTGAAAAAATAAGCGGCAGGAAACTTGATTATGAGTATATAGATAAAAACCGCATCGGCGACCATATCTGGTGGGTTAGCGATATCTCCAAATTCAAAGCACATTATCCGCAATGGCAATATAAATTCGGCATTGAAGATACGGTTAAACAAATATACACAGCGCAAAAGCCTGCCTGCCGGCAGGCAGGGAGTTAGCTTAAATGAAAAAAGCTTTGATTACGGGCATAACGGGGCAGGACGGTTCTTATCTGGCTGAATTTTTACTTTCCAAAGGTTATGAGGTGCACGGAATAATCCGCCGCGCCAGCACTTTTAATACCGAAAGAATAAACCATATTTATGTTGACCCGCATTCCAGGGGAGCCAGATTATTCCTGCATTACGGCGACATCTCCGACGCCGAACAGGTAAATAATATTATTTTTAATCTAAAACCCGATGAGGTATATCATTTGGCTGCCCAGAGCCATGTGCGCTTAAGTTTTGATACTCCGGAATATACCGGTAGCGTTACAGCGCTTGGCGTTACCCGCATCCTTGAGTCCATAAGAAGGAGCGGAAATAAAGTAAAGCTTTATCAGGCTTCATCAAGCGAGATGTTTGGCGCAGCTCGGCCACCGCAGAATGAAAAGACGCGTTTTGAGCCGCGCAGCCCTTACGGATGCGCCAAGGCGTATTCTTACTGGATGGTTAAAAATTATCGCGACGGATACAATATCTTTGCCAGTAACGGCATACTTTTTAACCATGAGTCTCCAAGGAGAGGAGAGACATTCCTGACCAGGAAAGTTACCCGCGCAGTAGCAAACATAATTGCCGGCAGGCAGAAAAACCTTTATCTGGGCAACCTGGAGGCCAGGCGCGACTGGGGGTTTGCCCCTGAGTATATTGAAGGTATGTGGAAAATTTTACAGCAGGGCAAGCCGGATGATTTTGTTTTAGGGACAGGCCAGTCGCATTCGGTAAAAGAATTCGTAAAGGCGGCATTTTCTTACGCGGGGTTAAATCGGAAGAAGTATGTATTAATCGACAAGAAATATTTTCGCCCCACAGAGGTTGAGAATTTAATCGCGGATACCTCTAAAGCGCAAAGAGAATTAAAGTGGAAGGCGCGCGTTAGTTTTTTTGACTTGGCAAAGATTATGGTGGATGCCGATATGCGCCTTGCCGGTCTTAAACCCATCGGTGAAGGGGACAGGATTTTAAAGCAAAAATTTCCCGCTAGATGGTGGAGGGTTGATTAAGATGAATTGGAAAGCTAAGCGCGTCCTGGTAACCGGCGGAGACGGTTTTTTAGGCTCTTATGTGGTGGCACGCCTGAAAGAGCGGGGCTGTAAAAATATTTTTATTCCGCGCAGCAGGGACTATAACCTTGTGCAGATGGAGGCGGTAAAAAAAGTATACCAGGTTGCAAGGCCGGATATCGTTATCCATCTAGCGGCGGTTGTAGGCGGAATTGGCGCAAACAGAAAAAATCCCGGCAAGTTCTTTTACGATAACCTGATGATGGGCGTTCAGATGATGGAAGTCGGCCGGCAGAGCGGAGTAGAGAAATTTGTTGCTATCGGGACGATATGTTGTTATCCCAAATTCACCCCGCTTTCATTTAAAGAGGAAGACCTCTGGAACGGGTATCCCGAAGAGACTAATGCCCCTTACGGTTTGGCTAAAAAAATGCTCCTGGTGCAATCTCAGGCGTACCGCCAGCAATACGGTTTTAACAGTATATTCCTGCTGCCGGTTAACCTTTACGGCCCGGGAGATAATTTTGACCCGGAATCTTCGCACGTTATCCCCGCATTGGTAAAGAGGTGTATTGATGCAGTCAGGAAAAGAAAAAAAGAAATTGTGGTTTGGGGCACGGGTAAGCCAACGCGTGAGTTTCTGTATGTAGAGGACTGCGCCGAGGCAATAATTCTGGCTACGGAAAAATATAACAAGAGAGAGCCGGTAAACATCGGTACAGGTTTTGAGATATCGATTAAAGATCTAGCCGCGTTAATTGTCCGTTTGACGGGCTTTAAAGGTAAAATTGCTTTGGATAAGACTAAACCCGATGGCCAGCCAAAAAGATGCCTTAATGTTTCAAGGGCAAAAAAAGAATTCGGGTTTGTAGCCAAGACTTCTTTAAAAGACGGCCTTAAAAAGACAATTAAATGGTATCTTTCGCGCCAAAATGGAAGAATTTGATTGTGTAGTAATAGGGGCCGGTGTAATTGGCCTGGCTATAGCAAGTGATCTGGCAAGCCAGGGCCGGTCTACCCTGGTACTTGAAAGGCACAATTCTTTTGGCCAGGAAACCAGTTCACGTAATAGCGAGGTTATCCATGGAGGGATGTATTATCCCGCGGGTTCCCTAAAGGCTAGCTTGTGTATTGAAGGAAGGCGCCTGCTGTACGATTTTTGTATTGATAATGGCATCTCCTATAAAAAAACCGGTAAAATTATTGTTGCTGCTGCCCTTGAGGAGATTGCCTCCCTTGAAAATTTATTTAAACTCGGGTTGAGCAATGGTGCCGAGGGCTTGCGTCTTATAACTAAAGAAGAGATAAAAGCTTTTGAACCGCAGGTTTGCGGGATGGCAGCACTCTATTCCCCGGAAACCGGTATTATAGACTCGCATAGCTTTATGTCTTGTTTAGCTGCTTTAGCGCAGGAGCGCGGGGCAATGCTTGTTTATAATTCTGAGTTTCTGCGAGCTAGAAAAGAAAAGGGCGGTTATAAGCTAAGCGTCAGGAACGGAGCCGAAGAGCTTAACTTAAGGGCAAGAATAGTTATTAATTCTGCCGGCCTTGATGCTGATAGCGTAGCCCGGAATGCCGGATTTGATTTAGAGAAATATCGCTATAGTATTCATTATTGTAAGGGGCAGTATTTTCGTTTAAACAGCGCCAAGGCCCGGTTATTGAAAATGTTAGTCTATCCTGTGCCTGAGCCTGCCAGCGGAGGCCTGGGGGTGCATGCTACTGTTGATATGGCAGGCGGCGTGCGTTTAGGGCCGGATGACGAATATTTAAAGTTACGCATTCAAGATTATTCCGTTAATCCTTTAAGCCGCCTGAAGTTTTACGCATCAGCGCGCAAGTTTATCCCTTTTATTTCCGAAGCAGACCTTTCTGCCGATACAGCTGGTATACGCCCGAAACTTCAAGAGCAGGGAGGAGGTTTTAGGGATTTCGTGATTTCTGATGAGACAGATAAGGGTTTTCCCGGTTTCATTAATTTAATCGGCATTGAATCTCCGGGTTTAACCGCCTCGCTGGCAATAGCCAGGATGGTCAAGAATATGACTGCCTAATGCTGGGCGTACTGAGGCTCGGCGCTTAGATACTATAAAATTTCATCAGAAACATAACTAATAAAATAGTAGGGACTTAAGCATACTTTCGCTTGACAAAACGAGTGTTTCTTGTAAAATATGTTCATTAATTGAACTATTTATCTGTTCACATATTGAACATCATAAAAAGGAGTAATGCTATGCTTGATGAAAGAGATTTTGAGCTTGTAAATATTATTGGGTCAGAAATCGCCTCCAGCCAGCGTGACCTATCCCGCCATATGAACCTTTCCCTGGGAATGACCAACATGCTTATCCGACGGCTTATTGCCAAAGGATACATCCGCATCCGCCAGTTGAATAAGAAAAAATTCGAGTATATCCTTACACCCGAAGGTTTTAAGGAGAAGATGCGCAAATCCATAAAATATACCTTAAAGACAATCAATTCCATCGGCCTGATTAAAGAGCGTTTCAGGTCTTTGTTTAAAGAGCTATACACGCAAGGCGAACGCAAATTTTTTATCCTTGGCGAGTCGGATTTAGCTTTTTTAGTCGAAATGGTCATGCGCGAGCCTTCTTTTAAGGATTGTTCTGTCGAGCGGATCAAAGATTTGCCAAGTGGCGGGGTGGTGGATGGGACTATCCTGGTCTGCCAGGAGGATATTTTTGATAACCTTGCGGCTGAGAAAAAAATTGACCTGATCCATGAATTGGCGAAGGATTTAGTTCTAAGAAACTAAAATTATATATATAGAGGAGGCCTATGCTTAATAACAAAACTATTTTGATAACCGGCGGTACAGGGTCATTCGGTAAAAAAATGCTCCAGATTGTGCTGGCGCAATACAAACCGCAGCGGCTGATTATTTTCAGCCGCGATGAGCTGAAGCAATTTGAGATGTCCCAGAAATGGAGCCCGCATAAATATCCATGCCTTCAATATGTCTTGGGGGATGTGCGCGATAAGGATCGGTTGAT
>JAQUAP010000065.1 GCA_028687205.1 Candidatus Omnitrophota bacterium | reverse complement strand
AAGCCGAAGAATCACTCAATAAGGCCATAGAGCTAAACCCTAAAAACGATCAAGCCTACTTTCAATTAGGATGGCTTTATCAATCTAAAGATAAATTCTCCCAGGCCGCAGAATCATTCAAGAAAGCCATAGAGCTAAACCCTAAAAATAATAAAGCCTACACCGGGTTAGGCTGGTGTTACCAGCACCAGGGTAATTTTCCCCAGGCCGAAGGCTTATACGAGAAGGCCATAGAGCTAAACCCTAAAGATGATAAAGCCTGCATTGGATTAGGCTGGTGTTATCAACACGAAGGTAACTTCCCTCAGGCTGAAGATGCGTTCAAGAAAGCCATAGAAATAAACCCTGAAAATGCTGATGCATATGGAGCAATTTCAGTATTATACGAAGCAATAGGTAAGCCAGGATTAGCAAGAGAATATGCTAAAAAGGCCAATAGCATAAGAGTAGAGTACTATAAACCCGTTACCGTTAACAACTACCGTAAACTTAAAGAGATTTTAGCTAAAAGGGGGATAAGGCTAGTTTGTGTGCAGTATCCTATGTGCAGCGTAGAGCCGTTAAAGAAGATATTCGAGAAAGACGAAGGGGTTATTTTTGTAGATAACGAGGCTACTTTTAAAGTAATGGTAAAAAAGTCAGGTTTTCGGGCGGTCTTTCGGGATATGTTTGGCGGCGACTTTGGCATTGCACTCCTAAGGGCAACAAGCTCTTAGCAGAGAATATCGCTAATGTAATACTAAAAGAAGTATTTGGCAGGTAAACAATGATTAAGCCGCTTATTGATGCGTTGGTTTACAATATATTGAAGCTGCCGCGGGCTAGCCTTTTTTCCGAAGCCCTGGATTTTTTTCTTTATGACACAATTAAGATATTCCTGCTGCTTAGCGTCATTATTTTTATCGTCTCTTTTATCCGCACTTTTTTCCCTCCCGAGAGAACCCGCGCTATCCTGAGCCATAAGCATAAATATACGGGCAACGTTTTAGCCGCTCTTTTAGGGATCGTTACGCCGTTTTGTTCGTGCAGCGCCATACCTTTATTCCTGGGGTTTATCGAGGCAGGGATTCCTTTGGGGGTGACCTTTTCATTTTTAGTTGCCTCTCCCATGATTAACGAAGTCGCCCTGGTTATGCTCTGGGGGTTATTCGGCTGGAAGATTGCCCTGCTTTATATAGGCAGCGGGCTGGCTATCGCGGTTATCTCGGGTATACTTATCGGCGGGCTCAAGGTAGAAAATTTAGTTGAAAAGATTGACCAACAGAAACCGTCATGCTGCGCCAAAGAGTTAGGCCAGTCTTTTAAGGAGCGGATCGCGTTTAGCTATGGTTACACAAAAAATATCCTTGATAAAATCTGGCTCTATGTAATTATCGGCATAGGGGTGGGGGCCTGGATCCACGGCTATGTCCCGGCGGACCTGCTTGCCAGATACGCGGGTAAAGATAACTGGTTAGCCGTGCCGTTTGCGACAATCGTAGGTATTCCTCTTTATTCAAATGCCGCGGGGGTAATTCCCCTCGTGAGCGCGCTGACTGAAAAAGGCGTGGCGATGGGCACGGCCCTGGCGTTTATGATGGCGGTAACCGGGCTCTCCTTGCCGGAATTCCTGATATTAAGGCGCGCAATGAAACTTAGATTGCTTATTATCTTTGCTTCCGTTGTCGGCACCGGCATCATCATTACCGGGTATTTATTTAATTTTCTGATACATTAATCAAGGAGAATTTAATGAGTGAAAATATAACTAAAAAACTATCTTTCCTGGATAGGTATTTGACCCTGTGGATTTTTCTGGCGATGGCTTTTGGCGTAAGCCTGGGTTATCTCTACCCCGGGATCGCAAGTTTCTGGAATAAATTCCAGGCAGGTACGACCAATATCCCGATCGCGATAGGTTTAATCTTAATGATGTATCCGCCGCTGGCTAAAGTCAGGTATGAAGAATTAGCCGATGTGCTGCGGGATAAAAAAGTATTATTTTTATCGCTTGTTCAGAACTGGGTCATCGGCCCGGTCCTGATGTTTTTTCTGGCAATTATATTCCTCAGGAATTATCCGGAATATATGGTAGGCTTGATCCTGATCGGCCTGGCCCGCTGTATCGCGATGGTGATCGTCTGGAATGAGCTGGCCCGCGGCGATACGGAATATTGCGCGGGGCTGGTCGCGTTCAATTCATTTTTCCAGGTTTTATTCTATTCTGCCTATGCCTGGTTTTTTATCACGGTCGCGCCTGTCTGGTTCGGGTTAAAAGGAATGGTTGCCGCTGTTTCCATGGGGCAGGTCGCGCACAGCGTCTTTATTTATTTAGGCATCCCTTTTATCGCCGGAATGCTGACCAGGTTTGTCATCATCAGGACCAAAGGCAAAACCTGGCACCACGAGAAATTTATTCCCAAAATCAGCCCTTTAACCCTGGTTTCGCTGCTATTCACCATCGTGGTTATGTTTTCTCTGAAAGGAGAATATATTGTCAGGATACCCTTGGATGTAATCAGGATCGCGTGCCCGCTTCTAATTTATTTTGTGGTTATGTTCCTGGTTTCGTTCTATATGAGCAAGAAAGCCAAAGCCAGCTATGCCAAGAGCGCGACGCTTTCTTTTACCGCAGCAAGCAATAACTTTGAACTGGCAATCGCAGTAGCCATAGTAGTATTCGGAATTAACTCCGGCCAGGCATTTGCCGCAGTAATCGGGCCGCTGGTGGAAGTTCCGGTTTTGATCGGCCTCGTGAACGTGGCCTTATATTTTAAAAGGAGATTTTTTGCCTAATTTTTTACTTGACAAGATAATTTAGCGTGTTACTATATTAAAAATAATAACACAGGAGTAAATATGGGTAGATTAGTCAGGTTTGGAGTTTCTTTAGAGTCCGATTTGCTTAGCAGATTTGACCGTCTTATCAGAGAGAGAAGTTATACCTGCCGCTCCGAAGCCCTGCGGGATTTGATCCGCCAGGAGCTTGTGCAGAAGCAGTGGAGCGAAGGTTCCGAGATCGCCGGCGCGGTCACCCTCATCTACGACCACCACAGAAGAGAGCTGGTAAATACGCTGATGGATATACAGCATAATTTCGGCAGCATAATCATTTCGTCTTCGCACATCCATTTGGACCACAATAATTGTTTAGAGATAATAGCGGTGAAAGGCTCTCCGGAAGATGCGCAAAGATTGACCGATAGCTTAAAGTCGGTAAAAGGGGTCAAGCACGGGGTATTGAGTATGTCGAGTACCGGAAAAGGCCTTTAAGAGAAGTATTATTTTTTAGCTATTAGTAATACTAAAATAAATATCGTATTACAGAAAAGAGTAAGAATGTTACGTAAATTTTTGCTTGCGTTGATTCTGGGAATTTTTCTGGCGGCAATAAAGGTTAATGCTATTGCGGCAGAAGAATCTGTCCCAGCGAAAGAAGCGCCGGAAGCCGAAGAGGAATGGTATCCTCCTTCTGCCGGGCCCGTTACAACCTGGACCGCGCCTATGTGCGCTAAGGGGCAATTTCTCATCCAGCCGTTCTTTTTCTATAACAGGACCAGGGGCACTTTTGATGCAGAAGGCAAGTACCGCTCTTTGAATAAAGGCGACAGAAAATATCAGTACCAGGAAGAATTATTCATGGAATACGGGGTTACGGACAGGTTAGCGGTTTCCGCGGATATATTTTACCAGGAGAATTACGTGAGGGAGGATGGCGCCAGCGCCCATTCAAGCGGTTTTGCCGATAGTTATTTATATCTACGCTACTGCATGCTTGAAGAAAAAAAATGGTTGCCCCAGGTAACCGGTTTATTGCAGGTCAAGATGCCTATGGGAAAATATCAGCATTTAAACCCTGATAAGCTGGGGGCAGATGCTATGGGCACAGGCTCCTGGGATCCGGCTTTCGGAGCTATTATAACTAAAAGGATCAAGCCCTTTATATTTCACGCGGACGCAGTATTCAGTTTTCCGCAGAAAGTTATGATTGATAAAGCGAAAACCAGGTATGCCCCTTATGCTAATTATGATTTCGGGGTGGAGTATTTTTTGCCTAAAGGGTTTAACCTTTTGTTAGAGGCAAACGGTTACTTGCAGGGCGACACCTGGAGCGACGGGGGAAGGACTCCCGGCACCTCCACGCAGTATTTGAATATTTGCCCGGGTATTGGCTGGTCTAACGATAAGATACAGACGCTTATAGCTTATCAGCGGACCCTGGTCGGTAAAAATATGGATGCCAACGATTCGGTAATTTTGACCTGCGTTTATACATTTTAAACCAGAGGAAAGCTATGCATATACCAGATGGTTATTTAGGCCCGGCAACCTGCGGTATCTTCTATGTCATTATGCTGCCGATCTGGACAGCTGCTTCGCGGATTGTTAAAAGGACTTTAAAGGCCAGGCAGGTGCCGGTTTTGGCGATTGGCGCGGCATTTAGTTTTGTGATTATGATGTTTAATGTGCCTATCCCGGGAGGGACTACGGGGCACGCGGTAGGCGGAGTAATCGTCGCCATACTCTTGGGGCCCTGGGCAGCATGCATTGCCATAACCGTCGCCTTAGTTGTCCAGGCTTTATTATTCGGCGACGGCGGTATTACCGCGCTAGGCGCCAATTGCTTTAATATGGCTTTTGTCCTTCCTTTTGTCGGCTATTACCTATATAAAGCCATAAGCTACAACGCGCCTGTAGATTCCAAGAGAAGGGTGATCGCAGCCGGAGCGGCAGGATATATCGGTATAAATATGGCGGCTCTTTTAACCGGAATTGAATTTGGGTTACAACCCCTCTTACACCACACTGCCAGCGGCCAGGCCCTTTATTGCCCTTACGGGCTTAAAGTTGCCGTGCTCACCATGGCAGGCGAACATCTTTTAATCTTTGGCTGGGTTGAGGCTATTGTTACGGCATTGGTAGTTAAATACCTGCAAAAACAATCTCCTGGGCTTATCGGCGGAAGAGAGGTGGCCCAATGAAACTGATTACTAAGCTATGGATTGGTATCGCGGCGCTCGTTATCTTATCTCCTTTAGGATTGATATTACCCGGATATTTTAAAGCCGGCAGCGCTTGGGGGGAGTGGGGTGCTGATGAAATACAGAAGCTGACAGGGTATGTGCCGGGAGGATTAGCTAAGTTTGCCAGCCTGTGGAACGCGCCGCTCCCGGATTACGCGTTTCGGGGTTGGGAAGAAAAGGGGCTGGGGCATTTAAGCCTGGCTTATATCGTATCCGCTGCCGCAGGGATACTTATAGTAGTTATAATTATGCTCTTACTCGCCAGGATATTGGTCAAGAAATAGCAAATAAAAACCCCCGATATTCTTCGGAGGTTTTTATCCAATCCGGTTTTTTAAAGCGCCTTCTATTTATAGCTTGGAAACATTAGTTGCCTGGTCGCCTTTTGGCCCCTGGGTGACTTCAAATTCTACTTCCTGGCCTTCTTCGAGGGTTTTATAGCCGTCGCTTTTGAGGGCGCTGTAATGTACGAACACATCCTTGCCGTCCTCGGTGGTGATGAAACCGTAGCCTTTTTGATTCGAGAACCACTTCACTTTGCCTTTTGCCATTTGTAACTTATTCACCTCCTTAAATAATAAAAAAGCCGTAAAGCCTGCTTTTTTACGTTACTCGCTTTACGGTTTTTGCCTGTTTCCTGGAAAAATGTTAACTTCTCCT
>JAQUAP010000006.1 GCA_028687205.1 Candidatus Omnitrophota bacterium | reverse complement strand
CCTCGGGCTCTAACTCCTTACGCATTTTTTCATCCTGCTCTTCTATTTTTTCGCGCGCTACGCCTTTTAAGGCTAAATCCACCTTGCTCTGGCGCAGCATATCTTCAAGCTGGCGCTTGACCAGGCCTTGCGGCAATTTAAAATCCACCTTCTTAATCAGACCTTCAATAATCGCGCTCTCTATCTTCTGGCGCTCGGCATTTTCCTTCTGGATAAAAATCTGCCTTTCCAGGACTTTTTCTAATTCCGCTAAGGAAGGATAGCCTAAAGACTTGGCCAGCGCATCATCTGCCGCATCCAGCTTACGCGATTCCTTTAAAGCATCGATGGCGCGCTTTACCTCATCGCCGGCAACGCTAACGGACTTATAATCAATTTTAATCCCTTTATAATCCTTGACCTCAATCTCCGGGCTTACCTCCACCTTAGCTTTAAAAGAAAGCGCCTGGCGGTCTAACTTTACTTCGGATATCTCGGGCAATTCTATTACATCCAGCCCCTCTTTATTGACCGCCTCGTTATAAACATCCGGGACCAGTTCTTTAAGCACCTGCTCGTGGGCGGCAGCGGCATAATTTTTCTCCAGGATATCCCGCGGGGCGTGCCCGGGGCGGAATCCCGGGATTTTAGCTTCTGCGGAAATACGCTTAAAGACGTCTTCAAATTTATTTTTTACCACCTCGCCGCTTACTTCGATACTGAGTTCCCGCACATTGTTGTCAACCTTCTTTACTTCTGTTTTCATCTCTTCCTTTCGTTACATCCTGAATTTTTCACCGAGGTAGATCTGCCGCGCCTGGGAATCGTTAATCAACTCCTCAGCTGTCCCTGAAATAAGGATCTTGCCTTCGGCAATCAAGTAGGCCCGGTCAGTTATGGAAAGCGTTTCTCTCACGTTATGGTCGGTAAGCAAAATCCCCAGCCCCTTTTCTTTTAACTCCTTGATAATCTCCTGCGCCTCATTGACGACAATCGGGTCAATCCCGGAAAACGGCTCATCCAGGAGTATAAAAGAAGGGTTGGTGACCAGGGCGCGGGTAATCTCCAGGCGCCGGCGCTCTCCGCCGGACAAGGTAAAGGCCTTATTCTTGGCAAGATGCGCTATGTTTAATTCATCGAGCAGGCTTTCCAGGCGCCTCCTGCGCTCGGGCCTGCCTATGGGGAGCGTCTCTAAAATAGCCATAATATTTTCTTCCACGGTAAGCTTGCGGAATATGGATGGCTCCTGCGAGAGATAGCCGATGCCAAAGTGCGCCCGCTCATGGATGGAGAGATTAGTTATATCATTATTATCAAAGACGATTTTACCGCGGTTAGGCGGGATAATCCCGACTACCATGTAGAAGGTGGTGGTTTTACCCGCCCCATTGGGGCCGAGCAGGCCGACGATCTCCGAGCGTTTTACCATCAGGTCAACGCCCTTGACCACTTCCCTTCCGTTATAAGCTTTACTTAAACCCTGAATTTCCAAAAGATGCATTTTCCAGACCCCCTAAACCCTCACTAGAATAAAAAACCAGTTTTGGCCTGCCAGTTAAAATTATCTTGCTGTCGACAGCGTTATACACCGCTTCGTCGCTATAAGAGATATTCTCTCCGCGGACAATCCTGACGTTCCCCCGGGCGACGATCTTATCGATTTTATTATTGCCCATAATCTGGGGAGACTTGCTTTGCTTTTGGCTATCTTGACCGGCGCTAAAATAAAGGTCCATCCTGTCGCTATAGATTATGGTATCCGGCCTGACTACTTTAACATCTTTATTAAAGGTAGCGATATTCTTTTCATAATCTACTTCCAGCGCTCCTTCGCAGGTGATCGTGGTCTTTTCTTTTCCCAGGTCCATGGCATCAGCCGCGGGCTTGGCGGGAGGATTGATATCTACCCGTACATCTTTATTTAAAGCGATTTTCTTAAGGTTCGGTTCGCCGCGCGCGCCGGTAGCGGTAATATTGATATTATCTTTTGCTATATTTACCCTGTCCTTGGTCGTGACCAGCTGGTTTTTTCTATCCCAATCCATGGAGTCAGTCGTAAGCCTGGCGCCCTTAGAGGTGGTAATCACCACATCTTTTTCCAAATGCACCTTGCCGCTGGCCTTATTGAACTCGCCGGTCTTGGCGGTAAGGTTTACGTTTTCGTCTTTACCGTATAAATTACCGTTTACGTCTTTTAATTTAACTTCGTCCGTGAAGATATCCGCGGACTTACCGGCCAGGTCCCAACCCTTCTTGCCTTTTTCTTCATAACCCGACAGGGAAAAATCGCCGATTTGCTGGTCCGATGTCTCCGGGTTATCCGTAGTAGCGCCAAAGGCAAAGCTGGAAAATAAAAAGAATATAAAAACGCAAGCCTTTGCTTTAAGCCTCATAAAATCTGACCAGCTCTTCCCATTTACCCTTAGCTTTAAGGATTAATTCGGCGATCTCGCGCACCGCGCCCCGGCCGCCGTGTTTGATCGTGATATAGTCGGCAGCCTGTTTAATCTCAGGGCAGGCATTAAATACGGCGATAGGTAGGCCCACCCTCTTCATCAGCCCCAGGTCTACCAGGTCATCTCCCACAAAACAAATTTCATCTTTAGTGACGTTGTGTTTCTTTAAAATTTTATGCAATATCGCGCTTTTAGGCGAGACATCCGCGAAGACTTCAGTCACGCGCATATCGCGCGCCCGGGGCTTAATCGCCCTGGAACCTTTGGCCGTGACAATAATGGTTTTAATCCCCGCCTTATACAGGGCATAAACCCCCATGCCGTCGTGTACATCAAAAAATTTTGAATCCCTGCCCTTAGAATCGTAGATGATCCGGCCGTCGGTCAAAACCCCGTCCACATCAAGCAGCAGGACTTTTATTTTTTTAGCGCGCTCTTTTAATTCTTCCTTAAAACTGTTCTCGGGCATATCTTTTATACCAACCCCGCCCTTAAAAGGTCCTGCACATCCAGAAGCCCTACCGGACGCTTATGCTTGTCTACTACGGGCAATTCGTCAATCCTTTTTTCCCGCAATATACGCAAGGCCTCAGCCGCCAGCATATCCCGATCAACAACCGTCGGGTTCTTAGTCATCACTTCTTTGATCCGGCGCGTGGCTAAGTTTTTATCCACTTCAACATGGCGGCGCAGGTCACCGTCGGTAAATATACCTTTTAATTTACCCCTTGCGTCCACGACAGTAGCCGAACCTGCGCGGGCCTGGGTAATTTTAAGCAGGACCCGGGAAACTTTCTCCCCTTCTTTAACAATCGGGTTAGCCCGGCCTGAACGCATAATATCTTCTACCTTTAGAAGTAAACGCCTGCCCAAAGCCCCTCCGGGATGAAAAAAGGCAAAATCTTTTTCTTTGAATCCTTTTAACTCCAGCAGGCAGACAGCCAGGGCATCGGCCATGGCCAGGGCCGCGGTGGTAGAAGCGGTGGGAGCCAACCCTAAAGGACAGGCCTCTTTTTTTACGGAGATATCCAGCACGACATCGCTGTATTTTGCCAAAATAGATTTGACGTTGCCGGTCAGGGCGATGACTTTACAGCCTAGCTTCTTCAATAAAGGCAAAAGCTGCTTTAACTCTTCGGTTGAGCCGCTGTTAGAAAGTATGATCACTACGTCGTCAGCTGTCACCTTGCCCAGGTCTCCGTGAATGGCCTCGGCAGTATGTAAAAATAAACTCGGGGTGCCGGTTGAGGCAAGCGTCGCGGAAAATTTCTGGGCGATAATCCCGGTTTTACCCATGCCGCTGACAATAGACCTGCCTTTTGTCTTAAGGATTATATTAACGGCCTGCTTAAAATCATCATCGATGTGCGTTTTTAAATTTTTTATCGCTGCGGCTTCAATATCCAGGACTTCTTTTGCCCTCTTGAGCACATTTATCTTCATCGCGCTGCCTCGATTTTCTTGACCTGCTTTAAGAGTTTTTCCAGGTCTTTTAAGTTAATCATATTCGGCCCGTCGCAAAGAGCGCTGTCGGGATCAGGATGCACCTCTAAAAATAAACCGTCGCAGCCGAAGGCAACTGCCGCCCTGGAGAGGCCCTCGACAAACTGGCGTTCTCCTCCCGAAGAAGCGCCCTTACCCCCGGGGATCTGTATGCTGTGCGTGGCGTCGTAAATAACGGGATAGCCGAATTCGCGCATAATCTGCAAAGCCCGGAAATCCGAAACCAGGTTATTATAGCCAAAACTCACTCCCCGTTCGGTAATGATGATTTTTTTGTTTCCCGCGGATTCAACCTTTTTGATAATCGGCAGGATATCCCAGGGGGCAAGGAACTGCCCTTTTTTAATATTGACTACTCTGCCCGTGCGCGCTGCGGCTAACACAATATCTGTCTGGCGCGATAAAAACGCGGGTATCTGGATAATATCGAGGACTTTTGCCGCTTCGGCCATATCCTTAACGCAATGCACATCGCTTAATACCGGAATTTTTATCTGCTGCTTGACTTTATTTAAAATTTCCAGGCCCTTTTTTATTCCCGGGCCGCGGAAAGAATCCGCGGAGAGGCGGTTGGCCTTATCAAAGCTGGATTTAAAAATATAGGGTATACCGAGCTTGGCCGTAATCTCTTTAATCTTCTTGGCGGTATCCAGGCAGAGCGCCCGGGACTCAATCACGCAAGGCCCGGCAATCAATACCAGGGGCCTTTTAGCGCCGATACGGATATTCTTTACCACTATCTCATGCATCATAGCTTATCCTTTGGCCAGGGTTAGTTTGACTTTTTCTAAATCTTCCGGCGTATCTACGCCTACCGTATCAAAATTAGTTTCAATGACCTTAATGCGGAAACCTTCCTCAAGCACCCTTAACTGCTCCAGGCGTTCGGTCTGCTCTAAATTGGAAACCGGCAGGTTCTTATAAATAAAAAGGAAATCTTTAGTATAAGCGTAGAGCCCGATATGCTTAAAATAAAGCGGCTGCTTGATTTCCGCGTTAGCCGCTAAGTGCGGGATAGCGGCGCGCGAAAAATAGAGCGCGAAATTATTTTTATCCACGACCACCTTGACGACATTCGGGTCATCGACCAGGCTAGGGTCTTCTATCTTTTTCATCAGCGTAGCCATAATGATATTTTTATCGTCTAAAAGCGCGCTGGCCACGCTATCGATCATACTGGGGTGGATCAACGGCTCGTCTGCCTGGATATTCACGACTATTTTTACGTCCAGCGGATTGACCACCTCGCTGATCCTGTCCGTGCCTGAGGCATGGCTCTTGGAGGTCATCACTACCTTAGCCCCAAACTCCAGGGCGGCATCCGCTACCGACTCATGGTCGCAGGCAATAATGATATCATCAAGCAGCCTGGCCTGCTTTGCCCGCTCATAGACATACTGGAGCATGGGCTTGCCGAGTATCTTGGCCAGGACTTTTCCTTCAAACCTGGTGGAAGAGAACCTCGCCGGTATAACTCCGATGACATCCATCTTAACCTAACCTTTTTAAAAGTTCATCGCGGGTAGCCGTGGCTGTGCCGATCTTGCCTACAACAATGCCCGCGGCGAAATTCGCGATATGCGCAGCTTCCAGCTTACTTGCCCCGGCGCAAAGCCCGAGGGTAAAAGTGGAGATTACCGTATCTCCCGCTCCGGATACGTCAAATACCTCCTGCGCCACCGTCGGTATATGCGTAGGGCTTTTCCCTTTTTCGAATAATTTCATCCCCTGTTCGCCCAAAGTAACCAGCAATGAATCCAGCCCTAGATATTCCAGGATCTGCCGGCCGGCAATATCAATATCTTTATCGGTAAATAATTTATCGCTCTCCAGCTTCAGTTTATTTTTGCGATCCTTGATCTTTAAGTTCCTTACCGCGTTCTCCAGTTCTTTGCGGTTAGGGGTAATCGCCGTGACCTGGCGGTAATATTGGAAGTGGTCTTCTTTCGGGTCAACCGTCACAATCTTTTTATGCGCCTGGGCAAGCAGAATCACGCCTTCTAATAACTGGGCGTTGATTACGCCTTTACCGTAATCCTCGATGATGATAGCGTCAAAGGCATCAATATTTTTCTTAATAAAATTAAAAATCTTGCGCGTCGTCTCCCGGCGTAAAGCCTCGGTATGCTCCCAATCGACCCTGACCACCTGCTGGTGCCCCGAGATAATCCGGGTCTTGACTGTCGTATACCTCTCCGGTTCCTCGCATATGCCTTTAGTATCTATCTTTTTCTTCTTTAATTCCGACAGGAGTATGCGGGCATTATGGTCGCTACCGATAACGCCGGCTAAATAAACCTCGGCATCAAAAGAGCGGATGTTGCTGGCGACGTTTGCCGCCCCTCCCGGGATATGCGTGCGTTTATTGGCCCAGACTACCGGCACAGGCGCCTCAGGCGAAATCCTTTCCACCTTACCCCAGATATACTCATCAAGGATCAGGTCGCCGATAACCAGGACTTTGGCTTTATTGAGCCTGCGGATTATATCTTTCAGGTTTTTCATAGCTTTTCAATCACTGCCTGCGCCAGGAGCGGCAGCATTATTTCATGGTGGCCGATTATATAATAACCCTTGCCGCCTGACTGCGTCGGCCGGTTGACGACGTTTTGCGCCGCACGGTATTGATAGATCATGTCAAAATTCGCGCTGGTAAAATCTTTAACCTGATTGCCTAAATTACGGCATAAATTCAGGGCCTTTAAAAATACCTCCGGCAGGATTACGCTTGAGCCGAAATTTAAAACTACGCCGCCCTTGTTCAGGAAGCGGATATTTCCGGCCAGGGTGCAAAAGTCCTTATGGCTTGCCTCGCCGGTTAAACCGGCGTTAAATGAGGGGTGTTGATGGATAATGTCCGTGCCGATAGCGACGAAAACGCAAAGCGGGACTTTATATTTATAAGCATTGCATAAAAGGCTCAAATTTTTATAACGTAAGGCTGAACCGGCTATTTTTTGGGCGACAGAAAACCCTAACCCTAAGCCCCTTAGTGCGCCCTCGTTTACCGCGGTATTAATAAATTCCGCGGTCTCCCGGCCCATGCCGAATTTACCGGTTTTAAGATTTTCCGCGACATCCTCGGAAGTTGCCCCTTGAAAGGCGATTTCAAAATCGTGGATAATACCCGCGCCGTTTAAGGCTATGCAGGTAATTACTTTCTTTTTAATCAGCTCGATTAATACCGGATTTAACCCGCATTTGATAACGTGCGCGCCGGCCATGAATATAACCGCCTTACCCCGCTTACGGGCACGCACCAGGTCATCGGCCACGTTGCGTAACTCCTTTGCCTTTAAGATATTAGGCAAAGAGTTATAGAAGCCGGAAAAACTCTTATGCTTAGCCGGTAGCTGGGCAAAATCCGCCAACTTCACCTTGCTCTGGCGCTCTCTAACCGAATATGTCTTAACCTTGTTTAGATTAATCATCGCGAAGCTTTAATTTTACCACAATCTGGCGCTAAATCAACTTAAAATTGCATCAGCCGCGGAAACTACGTCTGCAACGCTAAGCGCCTTCAGGCAGGCGAATTGCTTTTGGCAATTATGCGCCAGGCACTCAATGCAGCCGGCATCTTTATGTAAAATTTTATCCTTAAGGCCGAGCGGCCCCCAGCGCCTGGGGCCAAGGCCTGCCTGCTTCCTGCCGAAGATGGAAATTACCGGCGTGCCCAGGCTTGAGGCGATATGCACCGGGCCTGAATCATTAGAAATAAACAGCGTGCATCTCTTTAAAAGGCTGGCTAATTGCGCCACGGAAGTTTTACCGGCCAGGTTAATTGCGCTTGAGCGCATATTTTTAACCAGGGCCTCGGCGAGTTTCAAGTCTTTTGGCCCGGCAACAATTAAAATTTTAAATCCGTATTTTTGCGCCAGATTATCCGCAGCTGTCGCAAAACGCTCGGCAGGCCAGATCTTGGAAGGGCAGCTTGCGGCAGGATGAATAGCCAGCAGCCTGTCTGCTTCATGCACGCCCTCCTGCCTGAATAATTCCTTCACCCACTTTTCAGCTTCGGCTTTTATCGGCATATATAAATTTTTATCCTGCGGCTCAATTCCTAAATACCTTAGCAGATCTAAATTATATTCTAATTCATGTTTTTCGCCCTTCTGCTTGGTATGCCTGATCCTGTCGGTAAGTAAAAATCCTAACTTACGGTCATAGCCCGCCCTTCTGGGTATACCGGCCAAAAAGCTAACCAGGTGCGCCCGGTTACTCGGATGCAGGATGAGCGCCAGGTCAAATTTCTTTTTCTTTAAGCCCCGGGCAAACCGCAGCGAACTTAACCAGCTTTTATGCAGCTTATCCTTATCGTAAATAATCACCTTATCTAAATAGGGATTACCCTCAACAATATCCCTGGCGTAAGGAGAAACCATCATGGCAATATAGGCGTGCGGGTATTTATCCCTCAACGCTTTAATCACCGGGGTGGATAAAAGCACATCGCCGATCCTGTCTGTACGCACGATTAAGATACGCTTAAAATCACGCGCGCCGGTAGCGGTTAACGGCAAAGAGCGGCGCGTTAATATATCTTTTGCTGCCCGGAACACATCGTCTACCTGGACCAGGGAGAGGCATTCTAAAGTCCTGAATTTACATTGCGCCTCGGCGCAGGGCCGGCAGGATATTTCTTTCTTAACGACGTAAGAACCTTCTGACCAGGGCCCGTATTTTTCATCGTCCGTTATCCCGAATATGCCCACTACCGGAACGTTCAAATAACTGGCCATATGCAGGTTCGCGCTATCGTTAGTAATCAAAAGCTCCGCTTTCCTTAATAAACAGGCCAACTCCCTTAATGTCGTCTTGGCGCTCAAGTCTAAAAGCGGGAGCCCGGAATTTTTAGCGATATTTTTATTGCTTTCAACATCGTCTTTATCCCCTACCAGGATTATCTTGGCCGGAAATTCTTCTTTTAATCTCTTGATCAGCTCTACAAACCTTTCCTGCAGCCAGCGCTTAGTGTGGCTGCGCGCTCCCGGTGAAATGACGATTAATTTATCGGCCTCATTGATATTATTTTCTTTTAATAGCTGAGTAACCTGCGCATTGTCCGCGGGGCTCAAATAGAGCGCTTTAGCCGGCCCAGGCGCATTTTTAATTTTTACCATAGCTTGGATTTTATAAAGGTGCTTATCCTTCATATGCTTTATTCCTTGGGGGATTTTTAAAAAAGGTGAGATTTTATATTTAGCCGGAAGGAGCGCGCCCAGGAAGCTGTTGCGTAAATCCACGACCAGGTCGAATTTTTCTTTCCTTAAGGCATTGAATAATTTTATTTTTGCTTTCCAGGTATCCTGCTTATCATAGGCGATAAATTTATGTATATGCGGGTTATTCTCAAATATCTCTCTCGGCCGCGAACCGGCCAACACCGTGATTTGCGCCGCGGGGAAATTGGCGCGCAGGCAATCCAGGACCGGCAGGCTAAGCAGCGCGTCGCCGATATTGCTTAAGCTAATGAATAAAATTTTATTGGCCATCTTATTTTTTTATCTCTTTTAGGACGTCGTCCGGCTTGATCGCCTTCATGCAGCGGTTGTCTCTACAATGCACTTCGTAGCAGGGAATAACACACCCGACATCTTTTTGCAGGAGCGTGACGTTTTTTGACGGATACGGCCCGGTTATTTCGGGCGCAGTGGGACCGAAGAGCGCGATTATTTTTTTAGCGCCGATGCTGTTGGCAATATGCAGGGGGCCGGTATCGGCGGTAATAAATAAATCCGCTTTTCTAGCTAACGCCCCGAGCTGCTTTAAGTTAAAGGCGCCGCAGGCAATGAGCGGCTTATGCAGCATCTTCTCCTGGATATCCATAGCTAATGACAAATCGTTGTGGGAACCGCTGATAATTACTTTTGCGCCAAATTCTTCCGTTAATTTATCCGCCAGTTCTGCCCAGTATTCCTTCGGCCAACGCTTAGGCAGCCAGTTACCTCCGGGGTTTAATACCGCGATAAAATCGCCTTTTGCAACCGAATTTTTATCCAGGAAATTCTCCACAAAAGCGCTGTCTTGCCCGCTGACAAAGAATTCCGTATACCTGTCTTCTACTTTTAATCCGGCCTGCTCGAGCACATCCAGATAATAGTCGATGCGGTGCAGTGAGTCCCTCCTGGGCGGCATAAATTTTTTGGTCAGCAAAAACCCCCGCTTTTTTGTATAATGGCCTATTCTCTCGGGTATGCCGGCGAGGCGGCAGATAAGCGCGCGGCTGAATGAGCGGTGCAAAAGAAAGACCATATCAAATTTTTTTTCTTTAAGGCTGCGCACAAAATCCAGCTGCCGGATAACCCCCTTATGCCGGTCTTTTTCGTCAAAGATAATAATTTCATCCAGGTGCGGATTACCCTTGAGCACCGGATAACACCTGCTGGGTACGATACAGGCGATAAAACTCTCCGGGAAGTTGCGCCGGATATTCCTGATTACCGCCGTAGAGAAAAGCACATCCCCCAGCCAGTTAACGTTAAAAATAAGTATTTTTTTATTTTCCGGCATTATTTTTTATACTTGCTCTCCCGCATAAAATTATAATAACCGCTTGTCTCTACCCAAAAAATAAATAAATTGGCGCAATTCTCAGAGATCCTGATGCGCTTGAGGGCGAAAACATCATTATCGGCAAAACGCTTGCCCGGATTACTCGCCACAGCCACGCTATAACCGGCAGCAATAACTGCCTGCCTGCTTTTTGCGTCGAATCTTCCTCCGGGGTAACAAAAACTATCCGCCTTCCTGCCCAGCTTCTCTTCTAATATCTTTTTGGAACCCGCGATTTCTTTTTGCAGGGCTGCCTGCGAAGTTGCCCCCGGAAGATAAGGATGCGTAAGGGTATGCACGCCGAAAGTAATCAGGCCCGATGCCTGCATAACCGCTATATCATCCCAGGAAAGCCTGTCCTGCTCAGGCCTGCCGATTTCATTGATAACGACAAATATCGTCGCCGGAAAATTATATTCCTTAAGCATAGGAAAGGCGTAAGTATAGTTATCTTTAAATCCGTCGTCAAAAGTTATGGCCAGCGTGCGGGGAGGGATTTTCTTATTGTTCTTGATTAAATCGGCGATCTCAACCAGGGGCACGACATTATAATGGCGTTCTTTTAAAAAACGCATCTGCCGCCTGAACGTCTCGGGTTTTACGGTCAGAAGTTTCATATAAGGATTGGGCTCAGGGCTTACGGAATGATACATGAGTATAGGCACGCTATAGTGGCTGCGTAAAAACGCGGCGCAGGAAAATATGACCGCAATAATTACTAACCCTAAAAGAACTAATCTTTTGCGTTTAAACACGTCAGATACTCCTTCTCGGTCTCCATGACCATTTTGTCTTGTGAGAAATTATGTTGAATAAAATCCTGCGCCTGTTTGCCTAAAGCCTCTCTTTTAGAAGGATCGCCAAGCAAATTCAATATCGCGCTGGCCAGCCCTTCGCTATCAGCCGGCTTGGCTAATAAACCATTCTGCCTGTCCTGGATCAGGGTTTTAATCCCGCCGACATTTGAGCCGATGACCGCCAGGCCCGCAGCCATTGCCTCCATCAGCGCCAGGCCCAACCCTTCCTGGAGTGAAGGCATGACAAAGATATCCATCGCGGATAAGGCATCTACTGTATCCGAGATTTCCGGGATAAAGAATACGCTTTTACTGATCCCTAAGCTGGCGGCTAAGCCGTTTAGATCTTCCTGCATTTTTCCCGTGCCCATCATAAGCAATTGGGCCGCGGGGTATTCTACTAAGACTTCTTTCATCGCCGTAATGAGGTATTTATGGCCCTTAACATCCGAAAGCCGGGCGATAATCCCGATTACGGGCCCCTCGCTTAACCCCAGGCTCTTTTTCATCAGGGTTTTTGGCTTTAGGGCTGCCGCTTTAAATCTATCGATATCTATCCCGTTATTTATTACGGCGATATCTTTTTCCGGGACCTTGAAATCCCTGATCAAATGCTCTTTTACCTGGCCGCTTATGGCGATTATCCCCTCTCCCCAACAGGGGAAAATACTGCGTAAAATCCTGCGCTTAAAAAACCCGTGGCAGGTAAAAACGCGCGCCCGGCGGGTGAGCTTATGCAAAAACCAGCCTAAGACCTGGGTGGTCCGGCTATGCGTATGGATGATATCAATCTTATACTTTCTTATTATACCAGATAATTTAAGCGCGCTAAAAATTATCCCGGGGCTGATCTCCTTTTTTGTCCTTATCGGTATGGGGATATAAATTATCCCCGCGGCTTGAAATTTTCCCAGCAGCTCTCCGCCTGAAGAAGCGACATATACGTTATGCCCTCTTTTTTTTAAGCCACTGGCAAGGGTAAATACGTAGCTGGTTATGCCGCCGACATCAAGATGGTTGGTGATATGGAGTATGTTCATTTTAAGAGCTTGTCTATTCCGGTTAATACTTCCTCAACGCTGATCAGGCGCATGCATTTATTGTGCCGGCATTTCGGCTTATAGCAGGGGCTGCACGGCAGTTCGCGCCTGATAATCAGATGATTTTTTGCCGGAGGCATATGCCTTGCCGGGTCAGTAGGCCCGAAAAAAGCGATTACCGGCACGCCCATTGCCGCGGCGATATGTAAGGGCGAAGAATCCGCCGAGATATATAAAGAGCAGCGCTTAATCAAGGAAGCCAGCTGGTTAACGCTGGTCTTGGCGCAGGCATTGATAATCTTAGTATTTTTCACCATGGCCAGCAGGCTATTGGCGTCGGCGGCATCTGTCTGCGTACCGGTAATAACCACGCGCATATTCTTTAGGCCCAGTTCTTCGCATAATTTAGCGATATGCCCCTTGGGCCAGCATTTCGTAAGCCAGCGTTTACTGGCGCTGATATTTATCCCGATAATCTTCTGGTCGGCGCTCAGCCATTCCGTATTCAGCAGGCCGTCAACATACTCCGCGTCATTTTTACCCGGCCAGAGCTCCAGATGATTATCCCTTAAATCTATTCCCAGCATTTTTAATACCCGGGATTGATGCGTCACCGGGTCGATGGGAGGCTTATCATCCTTGATCCGATGGTTGAGCAGAAAACCGAACTTCTTATTATCGTAGCCGTAACGCTCGCTGCTTAAGGACAGAAAAGCAAGCAGGTGGCTCGCCCGGTTATTCTGCAGGTCAATGACTAAATCAAAATTTTTCTTTCTTAATACCCGGCCGATAGCCAATAACCCTCTTAATCCCTTGTCTTTATTTTTAAGGTCCGCGACCAATAATTCATCTATATAAGGGCAGCGCAGCAGCGCTTCTTTGGATTCCTCTCCCACCAAAAAACTGATTTTATGGCGCGGGAACCTTTCCCTTATTGCCCGCAGGCCAGGGGTAGATAAAATTATATCCCCCAGGGAGCTTAGCTTGATGATTAAAAGTTTAAAATTGCTCAGCGCGTCCGTGTAGACCTCAAGCGTATTTTTCACCATCAACTCAACATTGTATTCCTCTTTTACCTTTTCATACGCCCTCTCGGCAAACTCTGCCGCCAAGGCGGGGTCCTTAAATATCCTGATTATCGCTTCGGCCATACTCTGCGGGTCGCTCGGCGGGACCATTAATCCGGTACGGCCGTTTTCAATAATATCCACTACCCCGCCCACCTCGGTAGCCACTACCGGTACGCCGCAGGCCTGCGCCTCCACAATCACTCTGCCAAACGCCTCGTGAGTAGTAGTCGCTAAAACCACCAAATCCAGGTTCGTTAATATCTCGGGTATGTTCCTCTGCGTCCCCAGGAATTCCGTGCAATGGCTAAGCCCTAATCTCCTCACTAAAACTTCTACCTGTTCTTTATATGCCTGCCGGGAACTCGGCGCATCACCCACGATCCAGATCTTCAGGTTCGGTATAGCCCTGGCTGCCTTAGCCATGGCTTTGATAAAATAAAGGTGCCCTTTTAAAGGAGTAATCCTGCCGATAATGCCGACGTTAAATTCCTGGCCGCGTTTTTTATCGGGGCTTAAGAATTTAAATTTCTCCAGGTCCACGCTGCGCGGGATCAGCCTTATGCGTTCATGCGGGACAGCGAAATCTTCAATCATATGCCGGGCAATGACGTTGCTCAAAACAATCACTCTTTTAGCCCAACCCATCACATAACTAAAGGGGTGTTTTTTATAATAACCGTGGCAGGTAGTGATGAAAACGGTCTTGGTACGGCGGCAGGCAAAATAGGCGATCCAGGCCGGGACGCGCGAACGCGCGTGCACGATATCGATTTTTTCTTTTTTGATGATCTCGGCCAAAAGCGGAATTGTTTTCAGGATTGAAAAAAGTGATTTTTTATGCACCGGCAGCTGGTAGTGGAGAGCGCCAAACGCCTCTAAATCGTTCACTAGCGCTCCGCCGGCAGAAACGACTACCGCCTTATGCCCCAAGCGCACTAAATATTTGGCTAAGTCCAGCGTTCCGGTTTCTACGCCGCCGACATTCAGTTCAGGCAATATCTGTAGGATGTTCATAATTTCTTCACCATATCTTTTCTATCGCCTTAGCCACCAGGTCCCTGTCTGCTAAAATTTTAACCGGCGGATTATCCCGCAAAATACTTTCCATTGTCCTGCCTAACGCCTCAACCGCGCTTAAATAGATGTAACGGCCATCCGCTAAATTCTGTAAAAACTCCCGGTGCTTACGGCTTAAGCCTGCTGATTTAAAAGCCAGGACAAATTTACCGCTGTTGGCTGCCTCAGAAATCATGGATATGCTTTCCGGCGAAGTTATGACGAGCTTGCTTAAGGCCAAAATACCACCCACTGCCTGCGGGATATTCCTCTCGTTAGCGATAACCATAAGCTTGCAGCGCGGATATGCTCTAAATTCCTGCTTTAATAAATTTTCAACTTCCGGCGGAGTGCGGCGTGAAGTAGTCAAAAGGATAGAGGCATCTAACTTTTCAGCCACGGACTTAACCTCGCTGGCTAACCTGGCGACCAAATCTTTATGCAGCCTGAATTTTTTGCTATCGCCCCCTAATAGCAAGCCGATATAGAGGGCGCCGGGATTTAAATTATAATTTTTAGCTAATGCGGCGGATTGCTCTTCCAGGTACCGTTGGTCGATCAGGTTGAGCGCGCCCTTAGTTGCTACCACGTTTTTTTTCTTCGGCGGATGGTCATGCTGCGGTATAATGATTAAATCAAACCTTTTCCGGCTCAAAAACGGCGGCCGCATGATCACCATAGACCTGGCTTGTGTTTCGCGCGCAACAATAAAATTAACCGGGGCAAGGCTAGAGCCGCAGGAGATGACCATGTCCGGCCGGGAAGACGCAAGCCTGGCATAGGTATCAGCCTGAAGCAATCTTCTCAAACACCAAAGGCATCCCTGGCAGGAATATTTACCTGCCAAAAGGCTGCTTAAGGAAAAAAGCGGCCTGGCTAATTTATTTTTAAATTTCACTTCTATAGTCTCGACTTTTACCCGCATACCTTTATTTTCCAGGCGCTCGCTAACTATACGGCTCAAGGCCTCTGACTGGCGCAGGTGCCCGGCTTTACCGTCGCTTAAGATAAGGATGTTTTTTTCATCCGAGTATTTCCAGATTTTATAGGTCCAAAGATATTCCTTGGGGTATTTCCTGATAAAATCTTCGAATACCTGAGTGACTTTCTTTAAATTATCTTTGACATCCCGCTCCGCGTCTCCGGTTTTAGTCAATTCTAATTCCTTGCCCACGAATACTTTTATCTTCGGGCCCTTTTCCCGCGTAAAATATACAGGGATAATCGCGGTATCGTATTTTAAGGCTATTTTTATCCCTCCGGTAGACATGGAAGCTATCCGGCCGAAAAATTCGACCAGCTCGCCAGCCTTACCCCCCTGGTCCAGGGTGATGCCGACCGCGGAATTATTTTTCAGCGCTTCGATTAATTGCTTTAACCCGCCTTCTTTAGTGATTATCCGGCACCCTTTTGCCTGGCGATAGCTGTTCAGCAGTTTATTTAAACGGGGAAAATCCTGGTCTTTGACAAAAAGATAAAAGGGAAACCCGTAGTTGGCGCAGATAATATTGGCGAGTTCCCAGCTTCCGGCGTGGACGGAAATCAGCACCGCGCCTCTGCCTTTTTTTAACCCCGCGTAGATATTTTCCGCCCCCTCTGCTTCAACATATTTATCCAGATAGGCCTTGTCTACTTTAGGGATTAAAAATATCTCAATTAAGCTCTGGCCGAATGACTGGTAGAATTCTTTGGTGAGCCGGCAAATAGCTTTGGGGGAAAGACTTTGTCCCAGGGCAATTTTAATATTGGCGTAGCTTCTGGCGCGGTGCCTGGCGTCAAAATAGTAAAACCAGTCCCCCAGCCTCCTGCCCACAAAAAGGGCCAGCCCAACCGGCAGGAACCTGAACAACGCCCCTAATACCTTAAAGAGTATACAGGCTAAGTAATCGAGCAAGAAGCTCATCTTCATTTTTAGTAATTTTTAACGCGATACGTAAGACCAGTAACTTATGTTCCCCGAACATCTCCAGGTCAGCGTCGGATAACCTGGAGGCATCTTTGGCCGTGGTAACAATAATACCTAAACCCGCCCTGCTTGTTTTAGCGCAGATACCGCTTAAATCTTCTTCGCTGTAATTATGGTGGTCGCTGAATCTTAGATCCAGGCCGATATTTACGCCCAGGCCGCGGATTAGTCCGCTGAATGCCTCCGGCTCGCCTATGCCGGAAAAGAGGGCCACGCGCTTGCCTTTTAAATAATCCGGCCGTAATAATTCTTCCGGCTTGTTGAAAGCGTAAAATCCTAACGCGGTATGCACCGACTCTACGATCGGCGAGGCGGGATTAATTTTATTTAAAGCCGCTCTTATGGCCTGCAAATCTCCGTTAAAGCCGGTCCTGGTCAGGACAAAAATATCCGCGCGCTTAAGCGCAGAGAGCGGCTCGCGCAATATCCCCCGCGGCAGCATATGGCGGTTGCCTAAGCCTTGGCTGGCGCTGACCGTTACAATCTCTAAATCCTTATTAATGCGCCATTGCTGTAAGCCATCGTCAAGGATAACCGTATCCGCCCCGTATTCTGCAATGGCCCTTTTTGCGGCGCGCACCCTGTCTTTATCCACAATCACCGGGATATCGCCTAAATGCTTGAGCAGCATGGAAGGCTCATCTCCCATTGCGCCGCTGAGCTTCTTATATCCGCGGCTTAATACTGCTAACTTATGCCCCTTATCCCTGAGGTAGCGGCTGATAAACTCGACCAGTGAGGTCTTGCCTGTGCCGCCAAGGGTAATATTGCCGATACTGATAACTTTGCAATTTAACCTGGAGGCCTTTAGTGAAAAAAGCAGGGCCAGGCCCCGGATCAGGGCTCCGTAGATAAAAGAGGCTAAAAGCAGCCAGGGTTTGACTAAAGAGGCGAAAAACCCCTTCTCTTTATCAGTAGCCAGATTATAAAGATATTTTCTCATCTTAACTTATTATGATAGCACAGGAAAATACAAGAAGCAACAGCTTTTGTCAGGGAGAAAAGCCTTTTAAATACAATGAGATAGGAGATTTACCGCGTAGCAGGGGCCTGAGCGCAGGAGGGCTCAATTAAACCGGGGATATCCTGTAATTTATCCACAATAATATCTGCTTTACTAAGGTATTCTTTAGGCAGGCTGGTGGTAACGGCAACGCAAAACATCCCTGCCCTTTTAGCGGATTCTATGCCCAGGGGCGCGTTTTCCACTACTACGCACTGGCTGGGCCTGGAGTTAAGCAGTCTGGCAGCTTTTAAATATGGCCCGGGGTCAGGCTTACCCTTTTTTACCTGGTCGCCAGCCACGATTGCCTTAAATAAAGAGCTGATCTTATGGGGTAGTATTTTATTTACTTCTACCAGCGGGCTGCCGGTGACCAACCCTAAAGCATAGCCTTGCCTGTGCAGGCATAAGATAAATTCCTTGGCGCCATGAAATATAAACCTACGGAAAAGCTTTTTGAATATCTTCTGGCGGCTGGCAAATATCTCGGCTAACAGCCGGGGTTCAGGTTTTATACCGGAGCGCGCCAGTAAATCCTTAAGCGTCTTCTCCCACTTCTCGCCCTCTTTAGAATAGACCTCAAAGCAACTCACCCGTACGCCATAGGGCCTTAACGCCTCATACCAGGCGAGGAAATGATACGGCATAGAGTCAATAATCACCCCATCCATATCAAAAATCACCGCTTTAGGGATAAATTCCGGTTTAGGCATTGCTGTTGGTTTAATCCGCGGACATAAAAGAGATGTTTCTTTCAATGAAAGCAATGAGTTTCTGCTGGACAGCCGGAGGGATATTGACGAATTCTATTCCCATGCCGGGATAGGAATGCGGCTGGACCTGCTTATCAGGGATCCAGACTACCTTAGCCTCTAACTCCAGCACCTCGTGTTTCGGAGGAAGTTTCATTTTAAGGATTACTTCATCGCCAAGCTTGAATTGATCGCAGCCGAAGATAAAGGCGCCGATAGCGCTTAAATTTAAAAGGTCAAGTTTCAAGGCTGCGGGATTTTTGGCGTCCTTGGCCTTTAGCTCTACCTTGATATCGATAGGCAGGCGCTTAAACCTGCGGCGCAGCTGCATCTTTTGAATATCCTCGATAATCTTGTCTTCCTTAAAACTGTTTAAGGCCCGCTCCTCGTCCACATACATCTCAATAACCCGGTCCAGCCCGGCAATGTAAAAAATATTCTTGATATGCGCGGGCACATTACAGAATTTCATCCTGCCCGAACTATTCATCACCTCTTTATAAGCAATAACAATCACGGAGGTACCCATGTAATCAATAAAATCCACTTCCTCAAAGTTGCAGAGTATGTCGTTATAACCGTCGCGGATGCACTGGCCGACCACCTCGACTAAGTTAGCGGAATCCACGTCAATGCGCCCGGACAAATCTAAAATTATAACACCGTTACTCTGCCTGGCTTTAATCTCCATTGGCTAATCCTAACGCGCTGATTGCCGCGCTGTTTTTTTTCGTCGCGCCCCGGTTCCCTGCGATTACCCGCCCTGCGTTGGCGCCTAACCGGGAGGAGAGGGAATTATCTTTTAAAAGCCGCGTGACGGACGATAATAAGCCGCTGCCCTCTTTTACCATTATAGCAGCATTATTTTTTAAAAACATATCTGTTATATCGCGGAAATTAAACATGTACGGCCCGAAAATTACGGGCTTGCCTAAAGAAGCCGGCTCTAAAATATTATGCCCACCCTTTTTTACCAGGCTTCCGCCCACAAAGACTACGTCTGCCGCCGCATAAAAATTAGCCAGTTCTCCGACGCTATCCAGGATAAAAACCGGATTAACCGCCCCGAAGAGGCGCTGGGAACCTAACTTGGAGATTTCAAAGCCGTTGAACCCAAACCCGGATATAATTTTTAGGAGGCCTGCCGCCCTCTGGGGATGGCGCGGGGCAATAAGCAGCTTCAGGGAAGGAAAATTATTTAAAAGGCTCTTGTATACGTCCAGGATTATCTCTTCTTCACCCTGGTGGGTAGAGCCGGCGATAAAAAGCTTCTCATCAGAAGCCAATCCCAATTTTTCCCGGTATCCTGCCCCCTGGATAACGCCTAATTGATCAAATTTCATATTCCCGGTTACCTTTATCTTGCTAGATGCGACTCCCAGCGCCTTTAACCTCTCGGCGTCAAGCTCAGTCTGGCTGCAGAATAAACTTATCTTATTTAAAATGGATTTGATTAATAATTTAACGCTGGAGTACCCCCTGAAAGAAGCGTCGGATATCCTGGCGTTCACCGTAACAATGGGGATGCCTTTTTTATAAAGACAGGTCACCAGGTTCGGCCAGATTTCGGTTTCGGCGATAATAAAGAGCGCCGGATTAACCCGCTTAATTACGCCCCTGACGATAAAACTGAAATCCAGCGGCAGGTAGGTAACCAGGTCGCCCGGCCCCTTTAAGCTCAGGGCGATCTTATTTCCGGTCGGGGTCACGGTAGAAATGACGAATTTTTTGGCCGGATAAATTTTACGCAGCTCTTCAAGCAACCCGCCTATGGATTTGGCTTCTCCCACGCTTACGGCATGCACCCAGATCGGCCTCTCCAAGAATAAATCCTTAGGCAAGGCTCCCAGGCGCGCCAGGAACCCGCGGTGAAATTTGCCTTTTACTAAATATACCGGCAGGCAGACCAGGGCAAAGACCAGAAATATCAAGTCATATAAGATAAACATATTATCCTTTAGGCGTGGGGATGCGCCTTGTCGTAAACGTTCTTTAGTTTCTCGGTTGTCAGGTGCGTGTAAATCTGGGTAGTGGATAAATTCGCATGGCCCAATAATTCCTGCACCGTGCGCAGGTCGGCTCCCCGGTTCAATAAATGCGTGGCAAAAGAATGCCTTAATGTGTGCGGCGAGACCCCTTGCTTTATCCCCGCGCTCTTTAAATATTTTTCTACGATATCGCGCACGCCCCGCGTAGTAATGCGCTTGCCGTTTTTATTCAGGAATAAGGCGTCACTCTCTTTTTTTCTTTTATCAAGATACTCCCTTATCGCGGTTAATGCCGCATCCCCGATAGGCACCACCCGTTCTTTTTTCCCTTTACCCATGGCCTTGACAATCCCGGAGATAAAATCAATGTCATCAAGGCTTAAAGCAACCAGCTCGGAAATCCTTAAGCCGCTGGAATAAAAAGTCTCCAGGATCGCCCGGTCACGCAGGCCGCGTTCATCTTTTTCGTTTTTGGGAAAAGCGGCTTCAATCAATTTAGTTACTTCCTCCTCGGTCATAAAAGAAGGCAGGTGCTTATCGAGCTTGGGGCTGGAGAGCATAAGGATGGGATTGGTCTTTAAGTAACCTTCGCGGCAAAGGAAGCGGAAAAAGCTGCGCAGGGCCGAGAGGTGGCGGCCGACCGTCCGGTTCCCTAAATTTTTTTCCTTTAAGACCGCCAGGTACTTCCTCAAAAGCAGGTAATCTATCTTTTCTAAGTCGATCTCCCCGCAGAATTTTTTAAAATCATTCAGGTCCAGCTTATAATTTAAAAGCGTATGCCCGGAATAATTCTTCTCAATCTCCAAATAGCGCATGAATTTTTCTATGTATTTATCCATAATAAATATCGCCTACTTAGTTACGTTGATAGAATGAATATGTTTTGCCGAAGGGTGTTGTGAGCGCGCATTAGAAAATTTTCGGCAGATGAGTGCAAGGATTTACGGCGAACGGAGGAATAGCACCCCGCGTAAGTCCTTCCGGGAGTGAGCCGTAAACCGTAGCACTCGGCGAAGATTTTCAGCGCGCGAGCAATACCCTGAGAGCAAAACTATTCCTTACTCTCCGGTAAAGTACGCGCGGTAAATCGGCACTTCGGAAAATTAGAGCAACCGTAGAAAAATCCGCGCACGGAGCGGCGCTCAATCAGCTCTCCGCCGCAACCTTCCTGCGGGCACTTGACTCCCGTGGTAATGGACTTGGAATTTTTACACTCGGGAAACCCCGAGCAGCTTAAGAACTTTCCCCGTCTGCCCCATTTGATAATCATCGGCTTACCGCACTTAGCGCAAACCTCATCTGTGGTAATAACTTCCTTTTTGATGTTTGCCTGGGCAAAATCAAGGCTGGCTTTAAAAGGCGTATAGAAATCCTGCAGCACCTTTAGCCGGCCAAGCGTGCCTTCTTCGATCTCATCCAGCTCTTCTTCCATGGCCGCAGTAAATTTTATATCGATGATCTTGGGAAAATATTCAACCAGCAGGTCGCAGACCATAAAACCCAGTTCCGTCGGATTCAGGTAGCCTTTGATCCGGCGCACATAATCGCGCAATATGAGGGTATAAATTATCGGCGCGTAAGTCGAAGGCCGGCCTACGCCATCCTCTTCCAGCGCCTTAATCAAAGAACTGTCAGAATAACGCCCCGCGGGCTTGGTAAAATGCTGCGAAGGCAGGAGTCTTAATAACTCCAGTATATCTCCTTTGGCTAATGCCGGGATCACGTTCTTTTTGGCCTTATCTTTTTCTGTTTCCTCATCTTCGCCGTTCCTGTTATAAGCCGCCGTAAAACCGCTGAAGGTAAGTGTGCTTCCCGTTGCGTTAAACTGATATTTACCCGCGTTTATCGTTACGGAGGTTACGGCATAGAGAGCAGGCTTCATCTGGCTGGCCAGAAAACGGTTATAAATAAGTTCGTATAATTTATGCTGGTCGGGCGTCAGGAAAGTTTTCAGGCTGTCCGGATGGCGCGAAACAAAAGTAGGGCGGATCGCCTCATGCGCTTCCTGGGCAAGCTTCTTGACCTTATAATAATTCGGCTTCTCCGGGACATATTCTTTGCCGAAGCTCCTGGCAATAAAACTACGCACCTCATTGATGGCCTCGGGAGCAACGCGCGGAGAATCCGTGCGCATATAGGTAATTAGGCCAACCGGGTTATCCTGGCCGATATCAATGCCTTCATAGAGGCCTTGGGCAACGGACATGGTTTTATTGGCGTTAAACCTTAATTTATTAAACGCATCCTGCTGCATGGTGCTGGTGATAAACGGCGGCTCGGCATAACGCTTTTTCTCGCTCTTTTTAATCTCCGAGACGACAAACTGCTTTCCCTTAATATCGCCGCATAAATCATCCGCCTCTTCTTTTTTCCCGATCTCCGCTTTTTGGCTATCGATCTTATCCAGTTTGGCTAAAAATTTGTCATTGCCTTTGGCCAGTTCCGCTTCCATCTCCCAATATTCGCGGGGGACGAATTTTTGGATCTCCCGTTCGCGCTCAATAATTAAACGTAAGGCTACGGACTGCACGCGGCCGGCGCTCAAGCCCCGGGCAATTTTTTTCCAAAGCAGCGGGCTTAAGAAATAACCCATAATCCTGTCTAAGATCCTGCGGCCTACCTGCGCCTCGACCATTTTAGTATCAAATTCACGCGGGTGTTTAAACGCCTCTTTGACCGCGCTCGGAGTAATCTCATGGAAGGTGACCCGCAAAATATTGGCGTCCTTTAAAATACGCTCTTTTATCTGCCAGCCGATGGCTTCGCCTTCGCGGTCAGGGTCAGTCGCGACATATACGGCGGTTTTACCCTTGGCTTCTTTTTTCAACTCCGTCAAAACCTTCTGCCTGCCGGAAAGCGTCACGTATTCCGGCGCAAAATCTTTTTCTATTTCTACGCCGAGCTTTTTCTGGGGCAGGTCAATGATATGCCCCATGGAAGAGACCACGCTAAAATCCTCTCCCAGGATCTTGCCGATGGTCTTGGCCTTGGTGGGAGACTCGACAATCACTAAACTTTTCTTCTTCATTAAGCGCTCCTTACGAATTGTTTGCCGGGAAGTTGCCTGATTAGTTTTCTCAGCTGTAAATTTAAAAGTATAGCAGAAATTTCAGGAATATCCATATTTGCTTTTTCAATTAATTCCTCCAACGAGACAGCCTCGGAAGTAATCAAATCATAAAGCCTGTTTTCGTTTCCGTGCTTTAAATTATATTCTGGGTTTAAGCCTTCTTTTTCGGGAGAGGGAGGCATCAAGTCAAATTCTTCTAATATATCTTCGACTTCCGTCACTAACTTTGCCCCCTGCTTAATCAGGTTATTGGTGCCGAAAGAGCTGCTGGAATCAATTTTGCCGGGCAGGGCGAATACCTCTCTGCCCTGTTCAAGCGCAAAATCCGCGGTAATCAGGGCGCCGCTATTCCTGGCTGCCTCGGCAACTAACAACCCTAAGCTTAAGCCGCTGATAATGCGGTTGCGGCGGGGAAAATTTTCTTTTAAGGGTTGCTCGTTTAAGGGGAATTCGGAGATGACCGCGCCGGCCTGAGAAATCTCTTCGGCTAATTCTTTATTTTCATCAGGATAAATATGCTTAAAGCCGCTGCCCATCACTGCCAGGGTACGGCCGCCGGCTTTTAACGCGCCGCGGTGGCTAGCGGTATCTACGCCGCGGGCCATACCGGAGACAATGGTAAAACCTTTCGCGGCTAATGCCGAAGCGAATTTTTCTGCCGCGCTTAATCCGTAAAAAGAAGCCTGGCGCGAACCGACGATACCTATGGCAAGCTTATCTTCCGGCCTTATTTCTCCTTTTACATAAAGCACGATCGGCGCTCCCGGGATATGTTTTAAGTTCTCCGGATAATCCGCTGCGGTAAGCGCGATAATTTTTAAGCCAAGTTTAGCGGCATCCCGTAATTCTTTTACCAGGTCTTCTTTCTTGAAAGAACAAATCCGGCCGGCTGAATTTTCTCCGATGCCGGATACTTTAATCAATTCAGCGGCGGAGGCGCCAAAGATATCCTCTGGCCGGCAGAAATATTCCAGCAGTTTGTTTAACCGGCTGCTTCCTATGCTAGCCGCCATATTCAGGGCAATCAGTGCTTCAAGGCTTGTCATAGCTAAAAGATATTATTTTTTATTTTTGCCGGCTACTACCTTTAATATTTTCGCGATTACTTCTTTTACCGGGAGTTTAGAGGTATCTATGCATTTATGCGCCTTGGCATAATAGGGTGAGCGCAACTTAAGCAGTAATTCTATTCTTTCTTTGGGATTCTGCACTTTAAGCAGCGGCCGGTGCGTCGTCCCGGAAACCCTCTTGAATATCTCCTCGGGGCTGGCTTTAAGGCAAATGATGATGCCGCTATCCTTCATAATCTTGATATTCTCTTCATCGATGACAATCCCGCCGCCGCAGGCAACCACAAACTTTTTCTCTTTAGCTACTTCTTTTAAGGCCTTTTTTTCCAGGCGCCGGAAATGCGCCTCACCTTCTTTGGCAAAGATATCGGCTATGGCCCTCTTTTCCCTTAACTCAATAAGTTCATCCAGGTCGACAAAGCGCCATTTCTTTTTTTTAGCTAACGCACTGCCCACCGCGCTCTTACCTGTCCCCATGAACCCGACTAAGTAAATATTTTTCATTTTTAATTTAGGGACGGTTCTCAAACCAATCTAAAGGTGTCCCCTTAAAGGGGACACCTTTGCTTTGAGTTGAGAACCGTCCCTAATCCTTACTCCTTATAGGCGGTCAAAACTATTGCGCTTAACTGTTCTTTAAGCTCTTTAGTGCTGGGGTAAACCGTGTTATACCATTTCCCGTCTTTCCCCTGGTGCCGCGGCATACTTACAAACAACCCCTTGCTGCCGTCAACAACGCTAAAACCCTTGACGATTATCCCCGCCAAAGTTACGTCGGCAAAGGCCTTTAGTTTTGATTCGCCGTCAACGCGGTAGATACGGCTGACCTGAATCGCGTTCGCATCCATAAAAATCACCCCCCTTCTAACTTAATAGACGCGGAGGATGAAATTTTCTAACGGATTCTTTTCGCGTAAATCCTGTAGCTTTCTTTAATATCTCTCAAGGAATCCTGGCCGAATTTCTCCAAAAACGCATCGGTTAAGACAAAAGCCGAGGCAGACTCCGCCACTACCGCGGCAGCGTCAACTACCGAGATGTCTGAACGCTCAGCCGCTGCTTTAGCGGCTTGTTTAGTATTTATATTGACCGAGGCCAGGGGGCGCATAAGCGTACATATCGGTTTCATGCAGGCGCGCAGGATTATATCCTCGCCGTTAGATATCCCGCCCTCAATGCCGCCGGCATTATTGGTTTTACGGAAATACCCCTTGGATTTAGAATGATAAATTTCATCATGCACTTCGGAGCCAAAGCTTACCGCGTAGCCAAACCCTAAACCAATCTCTATTGCCTTAATCCCGGGAATAGACATGATTGCCTGGGCTAACCTGGCATCCAGGCGCTTGTCCGGCTGGACATAGCTACCCAGGCCCACCGGCACGCCTTTAATAGCTACTTCAAATACTCCGCCGACGGTATCTTTGTTCCTGATGGCTTCGCTGATTTTCGCTTTCATAGCCGAAGCGTTATTTTCTCCGCCTACAGCCAAGACCCTGCTGCTTATCTTCACTTTGAACTCATTCAGGAAAATCTTGCATAATGCGCCTACACCCACCGTTGCCGCCGTACTCCTGGCTGAGGCGCGTTCTAAAACTTCCCTTATATCGTTAAAGCCGTATTTTAAAAGTCCGGCTAAATCCGCGTGGCCCGGCCGGGGAGATAAAACTTTATGCAGTTTTTCAATACTAAAATCCTTGTTCAGGATAAGCAGGGTAATCGGGCTGCCCAGGGTCGTATTGTTTTTAAGCCCTGAGAGCACTTGCGCGCGGTCATTTTCAATCTGCATGCGCTTACCGCGGCCAAATCCCTGCTGCCTGCGTTTTAATTCCTTATTTACCAAATCAAGTTTTACTTTCAGGCCTGCCGGCATACCTTCCAAAATAGCCACCATTGCCTTACCATGTGATTCACCCGCGCTCAAAAAGCGTAACATAATTACCTCCCGTTATTTCCAAAGGCCGCGCTGGTTCTGGCGCGCCTCCTGGTATAACTTAAGGAATAAATCCGCGTATTTTACATTCGGCGGATAAGTCATTAATGAAGCATAACCCTGCTTGACGATTTCGGCATTGACAAAAGTGCCGTCTTTTAAATAAACATATGCCAGTAACCTGTCGTATTTATCATATTTCTCCACGTCAAACTCCAGGCTTACGCGCCTGCCTTCGACCAGGTTTTTGGTAAATGCATACGCGCGCTGGCCCATTTTCTGTATAGTCGTTACATCCTGATTAGTGCGTTGGCTGTCGCGATAAAGCTTATTAGATGCGTGTATCTCCGGAGTATCGATCCCGATAAGCCTCACCCTCTCTCCTGTCTCCAGCACAAGCGTATCCCCGTCCACTACCCTGGTCACCAGGATATCGGCGTAATTATAGGTTTTCCCGAAGGGCATACTTAATATTCCGGTCGAAGCGTTATAATTAATCTGCGCGTCTTCCTTACAGCCGCTCAGGCCCAATAATAAAATTAATCCGGTAAAAAGATAAAGTTTACTGAATACGCGCCGCATTTTTAATCCTCCCTATAAAGAGCTTCCGATCATCCCGGCGAGGACCACGATATCCTCGGTGCAAAATATGCCGGTAATACTGGAGTCAAAATACATGTTCGCGTCCGGCCCGAATTCCGCGTCAGCCTTCCAGAGCTTGACCAGGACCGGCACACCCTCAAATGCCTGAATAACTATCGCCAGGTCTCCGCCCGGAAAAACTTGCGCCGGCAGCCGGCCCAAGATTGCTTTAATCGCCTCGGGATTTTCTCCGTACTTCCGGATTATCGGTTCAAGCGAACGTTTGCGAAAAGCGCTGGAATATCCTTCCACCCCGGAAAATTCCCGAAAGGTAAGCCATTCTGCGGTCGTTTTAGGCAAACCTTTTAATTTTTG
>JAQUAP010000064.1 GCA_028687205.1 Candidatus Omnitrophota bacterium | reverse complement strand
ATCGAGCCTTTCCTTTACGAGCAGGGCGTATTTCCGCAGGCCCCGTATGAGTTCTACAATGTGTTTAAATGCGGCTTAAGGATTGTGCCTTTAGAGAATTTAGAGATTTACCTTGACTACACGCGTAACGAATTTGAAGCGGCATCTTTAATCTCTGACAGTATGAACCATCTTGGCCTGGAAGTCGGTTACATGCCTACAAAGAAGATGGGCTTTATGTTTAAATATGTTTATTCGCGTTGCCAGGACCTGGACAAATTGCAGGCGGGGAGTACTGGGGTGACCGGCCACCATAATTTTTCCAGCGAATTCAGGTATTTACCTTCCAAGGATGATGAGCTGGTTTTACAGTATGGGGTAGGCGATGCCACTTCCATAAATAACCTGTCTTCTACGGATCCTTATGGCGGGGGTTTGCTTACTTTAGATACGCAGCATATTATCCGCGCTTATTACCGCCGCAAATTCTAAAAATAAAGGGAACAAAATAAAGGGGACGTTTCTATTTTTTCTGTTACTTAAATAGAGAAAAATAGAAACGTCCCCTTTATTTTAAATAGATATCTATTTTGTCTATTTGGCGGGACCTTATTCTTTCGGCGTGAGGCGAGGGAATGACAGGAGAATGGAGCTCTACGGGTTTGTCATTTTTCCAAAGGACGATCCTTGTGATTTGCGCCGGATCCTTCCCAAAAGTATTTTTTCTTTTAGGATTATGATAGGTTACTTTAACTGAGCTTAAGAAATTGAAGCTGTAGTCGCCTTTTTTATTAAACAGCCAGCCGGCGAGCCTCGGGCTGAATTTTAATTTCAGCTCATTATTATCTAAGAAGAAAGGGGCTGGCCCTATATTCATGGTAAGCCAGATCTCCAGGAATTCGGCGGTTGAGCCGGAAAGCCGGGCGACAAAGCCGTTCCCGTGGAGTTTTTCATCGTGGAAAGCGCTGCTCACAAGAAAAGAGGAATTTTCCAGGATACTCCGGCCGTACCTTGCGGGTTTTTGAAAGGGGATCAGCGTATTTTTAAACTCCGCGTAAAATTCCGCGTCTAACCCGGCTTTTAAAAGCTCCAGGAGATATTTATATTCCATATGCAGCCAGATAGATTGATTTTCCAGCCAGCCGGGGCTAAATACTTGGCACCTGCCGATTTCTTCAGGCATGCCTTTTAAAGAAGCGGTTACCTTATACATCTTGAGTTTTTTATCAAAGAGGGCGCTTTTCTTTGTCCCCGCGTAGATAAGCTGTGCCTGAGCCGTGTTATCCGCCAGGCGCAGGGCGTGTACCTGGGCTTCTAAAAATAAAGGGAGCCTAGTTTGCTTAAACTGAAGCGGCCTGATAAAATGCTCATTTAAATTTTGATAGGCAGTGACTTCGTTGATAAAATAACCGTAATAAACCTTTTCTTTTTCGTCCCACGCCTTAGCTATTCCGGCATCAATCTTTTTTAATAACGTGTTAATAATCCCGGTTATTTCGGCAGCCGCAACTTCGGTTTCCTTCCCGCTTACTCCCATTTTTGTCGTCAGGCGGTAATTTTCTTTAAGGGAATGTGCCTCGTCCCACCAGGCATAATCATCAATGCCCTTATTTAGATAATTGGAGGTTAGTTCGTTCAACTTGTTTAAGCAAGAGTAGACCTCTTCGGTGACATTTAATTTATCCAGGCCTGTTTTTTGCAGGGCGTCTTTAATAAAAAGTGCCAGGCGCTTTAATTCAAAAGTCTCGCAGAGCGATGAGCCAAAGAGCGCAGGCAGGCCGTTAAGCGAGTCAAACCAGTTCGGCCGGTCTGCCTCCATCTCTACGCCCACGCCGAACGCATCAAGCGAAGCGAATTTATTCACCAGCAGGCAGAGAAGTTTATTGGCCAGCGTTGTGGCATAAATTTCTCCCTGGCCAAAGCGCTGCCTGACCAGGTGAGGTAGCTCATGGCGCTTGCGCAGCATTTCTTTCTTGGTGTTATCGCAGGCGACCGCGTGGAGCTGGCGAGGCTTACCGTTATAGAGGACGGATTTTTCGCTGCGCGGCCTGACTACTTCGGAATTATCAAAGAAAGTAAAGCTTCTGTTAGCAAAGACTGTTTCTTTTAACTTTTCCGGGTAAAACTTCAAATAGCTTTCCAGTAGGTCAAGGTTATAATGCCAGTGGTCGCTCCAGTAGCCTTCGCCATATTCAGCCTCATAGGTTTTTAGCGAAGAGGAGATAACTGTATCCAGGAATTCATCGTAAGAAACGTTGAGCCTAATTTTATTATCTTCAATAAATAAGATGAGTTCGCCGGGGGTAAAGGGCTTATTTAAAAATACAATTATGCCTGCTAAGGTTTTTTCAGGGCAGGCTGATTTTAATTTTGTTTTCAGGCTTTCTTTATCCTTGAGTATAAAATTAGAGCCTTTGACTACCAGTGGATTAAAGCCGTCTAACTGGATTAAATTAAAAAGGTTCAGGATATTTTCGTCTTTTATTTCAGGGTTAAACCAGATGTCGTTCCTGCGGTTCTGGTTTAAATCGCGGTAATTGCCGTTACCTTGCGAAAAGTAGGTAGGCGTAAGCTGGAATCTATTATAGTCGCGCTCAGGGTCGCCGTGTTTACGGGCGTACAGGTAGAAGGCCTGCCCGGATTTAAAAATAAAAGGATAGCCGCCGCGCATCAGGTTATCTAAATATGTCTGTTGCGCATACAGGTCGAACTCTCTGGAGCTGGAAGAAGTGGAAATATCGTTAGTTAACTCAGCTATATTTTTCTTATTTTCTTCTTTTTTCCGCTCAAGGTATCCGGGGGCGGTAATTTTAGGGATGGAATTATTCAGCGTTTCCAGGTTACGCATATAGCCGGCAAGCGTATAAAAAACCTTTTGCTCATTCTTTTTTAACCTAAGATTTAAGGAAGAAAAAGCAGAGGGGGTTTTACTGTTTACGGTCGCGCTTATTGCCAGGCGCTTGTTCCTGAGGAAATTAATCGGGCAGGAGAAGTCATTGATTTCCCCGAAAACATCTGCAGGGTCAACGATTATCGGGGCTAACTTAGCCTGTTTTCCCGCAAAAGAAAAGCCAAGGTAGAAATTTCCTTCGTTGATATGCACGACTTCCGGCCGGTCAACCGGGTCAACCTTGAGGCGGTAGAAGGGAGCCTTGTTTTTAAGGTTTTCTACTGCCATCCACCCTTCAATTGTCCGGGACATTTTCTTAAGGAAAAAGTTATTCGTTCCGAACGGGATTATCTGGGGAAGGCCGTCAACCAAGGCAATAGTTTTGTCTTTATTGCCGGTATTCTCAATGTTTAAGACCCTGGCTAGCCCAGCGTAATTATCGCCGGGGATATTGAAATATTCTACTTTTATTTTCAACCCTAAGGAGAGGTTAGTTTCTTCAAGCGTCAGGCCCGCCGGGCCGACCAGCATTTTATTGGTTAAATTATAGCCGAGATTGCTAAAGCCGTTATGAAAGGGTTCATAAAAGGAAGTTTTATTTCCGGAAGTTAGCTTAATAAAAGTACGGAATCCCTGGCTGCTGACCAGCTGCCAGGCCTTATTTGCCGGGAGGAATTCCAGTATGGCATGGTCCTTATCCTTGACCCCGAAACTTGAGATTGCCTGCCCGCGGTTGACATAAAATGTCCACATCGGTATGCCATACCTGCCAGCTATCCCGGGGAAGAAGTTAGAGAAGGGTTTGGAGTAGTTATAATTTTCAATAACGAATTCTCCTGCCCCGTTCAGGTAATATTTAGCTATTTTATTTTGCGGTTGCATATTATAGGATATTCTACCTGATTTAAGCCTTTTGTCAAGAAAACGCTTTATGAATGTGTTTGACTTTTGAACTGGGGGATGTTAATATAATTTTCTATAACTATAAGGAATGCTATGAGTATCGATAAGAAGACAGTTGAGGGTGTGGCGCACCTGGCGCGCATCGAATTAGAGCCGAAAGAGCTGGAAAAACTCTCCCGCCAATTAGAGCATATACTGGCTTTTATCGATAAATTAAGCGCGCTCAACACGGAAAATATCCCGCCCACAAGCCATATACTGCCTATAAACAATGTATTAAGGAAAGATGAACCGCAGGATTCTCTGCCTGTTGAGAAGGCGCTGTTAAACGCGCCGGATAAGCAGGGAAAATTTTTCCTGGTGCCCAAGGTCATTGAATAATGGAACTGCATAAATCCACGAGTCATGCACTCCTTGAAAAATTAAAGAATAAAGAGATTTCCTCCCAGGATATCTTAAAAGATTTAGCCAGCCGGATAAGTAAAGAGGATGGCAAGGTGAAAGCTTATGTCCGGCCAAGCGAGAAGATCAACCCGCCTGAACTAAAAGGCGTTCCGGTTCTGGTCAAAGACAATATCTGCACTGACGGATATAACACGGAATGCTGCTCTAAAATCCTCAGCGGTTTTAAACCGCCGTATGATGCAACCGTAATCAAAAAAATAAAAGATGCCGGGCATTCTTTCCTGGGACTAAAGGCGAATATGGATGAGTTTGCCTTTGGCTCATCCACGGAGAATTCCTGTTTCGGGCCGACGCATAATCCCTGGGATTTAAATTGTGTGCCGGGAGGTTCATCCGGCGGTTCGGCGGCAGCAGTAGCGGCAGACGAGGCAATCTGGGCCCTGGGTTCAGACACCGGCGGCTCGATCCGCCAACCGGCAGCTTTTTGCGGGGTAGTCGGGTTAAAGCCGACTTACGGCCGGGTTTCCCGTTTCGGCCTGATTGCCTTTGCTTCCAGCCTTGACCAGATCGGGCCGTTGACTAAAGATGTGCGCGACTGCGCGCTTTTAACGAATATAATTTCCGGCTATGACGCCAATGATTCTACTTCTATCAATACGCCTGTCCCTGATTATACCAAGGCATTAGTTAATAATGCCAAAGGAATAAAAGTCGGTATCCCCAAAGAATATTTCGTGGAAGGCCTGGACCCCGAAGTTAAAAAAATCATAGAAGAAGCGATTAATAAACTAAAGAATTTAGGCGCGCAATTCAAAGAGGTAAGCCTGCCGCACAGCGAATACGCAGTGCCGGTCTATTACATTATTGCTACTGCCGAAGCCAGCTCTAACCTGGCCAGGTTTGACGGGGTGCAGTATGGCTTGCGGGCCAAGGCCGAAGGTTTAATCGAGATGTATAAAAAGACGCGCAGGCTCGGGTTCGGCGATGAAGCCAAGCGCAGGATACTTTTAGGGACATTTGCCTTATCGCATGGTTATTACGATGCTTATTACCTGCGCGCCTTAAAGGTGCGCAAGCTGATTAAGCAGGATTTTGATAATGTATTCAAAGATTTTGACTGTATTATTACGCCGACATCTCCTACTCCGGCGTTTAAAATCGGCGAGAAAGTAGATGACCCTTTAAAAATGTATCTATCGGATATCTACACCATCTCAGTTAATTTAGCCGGTATTCCGGCAATATCTATCCCTTGCGGCTTGACTAAAAAAGGCCTGCCGGTAGGTTTGCAGATTATGAGCAAACATTTTAACGAAGAGATGCTCTTTCGGTTAGCGTATACTTATGAGCAGAATACCGAATGGCATAAAATGAAGCCAAAATTATGAAATACGAAGCAGTCATCGGATTAGAAGTGCACCTGCATTTAAAAACCAGGACCAAGGCCTTTTGCGGCTGCTCTACGGAATTCGGCAGCGAGCCGAATTCCCAGGTCTGCCCGGTATGCTTAGGGTTTCCGGGATCTTTGCCGGTTTTTAACGAAAAGGCGCTTGATTACGCAATCAAGGTAGCCCTGGCCTTAAATTGCAAGATTCAGGAATATACTAAATTTGACCGCAAGAATTATTATTATCCTGACCTGCCGAAGAATTATCAGATTTCGCAATATGACCTGCCCTTATCGCGTAACGGTTTCCTGGATATTGATATAGTGGGTAAAAGCAAGCGCATCGGCATTACCCGCGTGCATATGGAGGAGGATGCCGGCAAGCTTATCCACCAGGAAAATAGCAGTTTAGTGGATTTTAACCGCACCGGCATACCGCTTTTAGAGATTGTCAGCGAGCCGGATATCAATTCTCCGGAGGAGGCGTATGAATATTTAGCCAGCCTTAAAAGCCTTATCCAATATCTTGATGTTTCGGATTGCGATATGGAAAAGGGGTCATTGCGCTGCGACGCCAATATTTCATTAAGGCCGGCGGGCGCAAAGGCGCTGGGCGTAAAAACCGAATTAAAGAATATGAATTCATTTAAAAATGTAAAAGACGCTCTTGCTTATGAAATAGAACGCCAGAGCAACTTGCTGGAATCTGGAGAAAAACTTGTCCAGGAGACGCGGCTCTGGGACGCTAAATCTTCAGAGACGTTTCCTATGCGCACCAAAGAGGGGGCGAAAGACTACCGTTATTTTCCTGAACCGGACCTGGCGCCATTTATAATTAAGGAAGATAAAATCGCGGAAATTAAAAAAACCATACCGGAGTTACCCAAAGGTAAAATGCAGCGTTTTATTAAAGAATATGGTTTATCCGAATATGACGCTAAAGTCCTGGTCAGCTCTAAAGGGATAAGCCAGTTCAGCGAAGAGGTGATGAAGAAGTTCGCGGATACGAATAAAAAACCAGTAGCCAATTGGATAATCGGGCCATTAGCCGCTTTAGCATCTAGCAATAATTGCGAG
>JAQUAP010000063.1 GCA_028687205.1 Candidatus Omnitrophota bacterium | reverse complement strand
TCCCTTCCGGAAATAGGCCCGCAAACTGCTCGGGATAACCGGTATTTAAAAACCGTTAGTCTTTATCTGCGGCCATTAAAAGATATCCGCTTTGCGCCGATTTTCTATAATGGCTTAGGAGCGCGCTTTACCCGCGCTAACCTATTTGACGCGGCTATCGCGGCGTTTAAGAGAACGCTTGAGCTGGAACCTTTCTACGACGAGGCGCATTTTAATTTAGGGCTGGCTTTTTGGAAAAAGGGGCTAAAGAAGGAAGCGCTGGCTGAATTTAAGGCCGCCGTCAAGATTAACCCCGAGCATCTGCAAGCCAGGGAGTATTTATCCGAAATTATCCGTAAAAAGTAATTGCTAAAAGCGCGCTTTATGTTAGAATAAATCAATTATGAAAGATAAAAAAGCCAGAAGTTTTGTCGTCATAATGATTGTTATCGCGTTATCCGCCTTATTGTTAAGAGTGATCCCGGATAAGGCCATCAGCCTGACCTGCTCCCAAAACGAATCCAACGCCCAGTCTACGCTCAGGCTCATCTCTACTGCCCTGGAGAATTATGCCAAAGATAACCGGGGGGCGTATCCGGACAAGGTCTCTGTTTTGACGCAAAGCAGCCCCGCCTATCTCGACAGGGATTATGTAAAACAATCGCCTATCAAGGGCTACACTTATAACTGCAGCCGCCTTGATGCCGGCGGCTATAGCTGCCAGGCGCTGCCTACGCGGTGCAAGCTGACCGGTAAGATTGTTTTTACCGTTACCACCGGCAGTTTATTGATTTCGGAAGATTGCGACAAACAAGAATAGGTGATTGGTGTATAAATTAAATTTTATTTTTTCCAAAAAAGGCGCGATGAAATATATAGGGCATTTAGACCTGATGCGCCTTTTTATGCGGGCAATGCGCCGCGCAGGCCTGCCGCTTAAGATGAGCGAGGGTTTTTCGCCGCACCCCAGGCTTAGTTTTAAGCGGGCGCTGAAATTAGGATTAGAGAGCGAACACGAAGAGGCGGCTATTGTTTTAAGGCTTCCGGTTAAAGAGGAAGAGTTCAAAGCTAAGCTGCAGGGGCAATTACCGCTGGGGATAGAGATAAAAAATGTCGAAAGAAATTTTAGTTAATATTGAGCCGCAGGAAAAACGCGTAGCCGTCGTAAACAACGGCGAGCTTCAGGAATTCTCTATTGAAAGGCCGCAAGACAGGACGATTGTCGGCAATATCTATAAGGGTAAGATTGAGGCTGTCCTGCCTTCTCTGGGCGCGGCCTTCGTGGATATCGGCCTGCCAAAGAAGGGTTTTCTTTATCTATCCGAAATAGAATTTGCTTTTGAGTCGGTGGATACGCCAAGGGCGCAGTCGCCCAAGGAGATTAAAAAAGGCCAGGAGGTGCTGGTCCAGGTAGTAAAAGAGTCATTCGGCACTAAGGGCCCCAGGTTATCCACGCACATCGGCCTCGCCGGCAGGTACCTGGTGATCATGCCCCAGGATAAACAGGTGGGGATATCGCGCCGCATTGAAGATGATGCCGAGAGAAGGCGCCTGCGCCAGATATTTAATGAGCTTAAACTTCCGAAAGACGTGGGTTTTATCGTGCGCACCGCCGCCTGCGGTAAGTCTAAGCTGGAGTTGGGCCGCGACGCGCAGTTTCTCTACAAATTATGGAAGAGGCTGGAAAAAATTGTCAAGGAGAAAAAAGCGCCCAGCCTGATTTATGAAGAATATGACCTTACTTTAAGGGCAATCCGGGATTCTTTTACCGAAGACGTCTCAAAATTGATTGTGGATTCCAAACCCGAATATTACCGTATCCAGAATTTTATGCGCACCTTCCTGAGTTACCTGGCGAAAAAAGTAGAATTTTACCGCGGGGATGATTTATTCGCCGCTAAAGATATTGAAAAACAGATTAACCGCATAGATGAGAGTAGGGTCTACCTGAAATCTAAAGCCTACCTGGTTATTGAGCCGACGGAGGGACTGGTCGTCATTGACGTAAACAGCGGGGGTTTCAAGAAGAGGCTCAGCCAGGAGGAGACTGTTTTTAAGGTAAATTGCGAGGCAGCGCTTGAGATAGCCCGGCAGCTGGTACTGCGCGATTTAGGCGGGATAATCGTCATTGATTTTATTGATATGGAAAAAGAGGGGCACCGCCGCGAAGTATTTAACCTGCTCAAAAGGGCTTTAAGCGCGGACCGCGCAAAATACGATATCCTGGGGATTTCTAAATTCGGCGTAGTAGAGATGACCCGGGAGAGGGTGCATAAAACCGTGCAGATGCTCTCCTACCAGACTTGCCCGTATTGCCAGGGTAGGGGAAGGGTCAAATCCGCGATGACGATGGGTATTTACGCCTTAAAGGAGCTAAAGAAATTTTTGAAAGGCAAAACAGCAAAACAGGTTAACCTTACGCTTTCTCCCGCGGTTATTGACGAGATATTGAAGAACAAGGGAGACCTGAGGTCTATCGAATACAGGTTTAAAACCAAGGTCAACCTTGTCTCCAATCCTACCTTGCACATCGAAGACGTCCGCCTCGCCTAATTTTGCCTTGACCCCGCTGGCTTATTATTATATAATACATCTCTTAAAATTCAGCCAAATCTACTAAAAGGGAGAGTCAAAAATGTATGCTATAATTGAAGTTGGAGCAAAACAGTATAATGTGACTAAGGACGATTTGCTGGTCGTGGATAAGCAATCAGCCAAAGAGGGCAAGGAGATTGTCCTGGATAAGGTACTTCTAGTCTCTAAAGACAAAAAAGTGGAGATCGGCCAGCCCTATTTAAAGAATGCCAAGGTGACGGCTGAAGTTTTAGGCCAGGTAAGCGGCGAAAAAACCACTGCCTTTAAATACCGCCGCCGGAAGAGCTCGCATTGGGAAAAAGGCCACCGCGCCAAGCTTACCCAGCTTAAAATTAAATCCATTGAGATAGGCAGTTAAGTAAAGTGTCTATTGCGTTTGTTGACCAGGCGAAGATCTTTGTCAAGGCCGGTAATGGAGGGACGGGCAGCTCTAGCTTATACCGCGATAAATTTATGCGCTGGGGAAAGCCCGATGGAGGAGACGGCGGCAAGGGCTCGGATATTATTATCCGCAGCGACAGGAACCTGCATACGCTCTTGGATCTAAAGTATAACCAGCATTTTAGCGGGGCGCACGGCGGTCACGGCTCCAGTAATAACAAGCGGGGCCGGGAAGGCCAGCCTTTGGTTATCCGGGTGCCGGTAGGCACTACCGTCACCGATGCCAAAAACAATTGTATTTTACGCGACCTTAAAGATGACCGCGAGGAGATTGTTGCAGCTTCCGGCGGTAAGGGCGGTAAGGGCAATAATAAGCATAATCTTCAAGGCGAACCTGGCGAGCCGGGCGAAGCAAAAGAATTAATTCTGGATTTAAAGCTCATTGCCGAAGTAGGCGTGGTAGGTTTTCCGAACGCGGGAAAATCTACCTTGATTTCCCATATCTCCAATGCCCAGCCCAAAATTGCGGCGTATCCGTTTACGACTAAATTTCCGGTCCTGGGGTTGGTCAGGCATAAGAATAAAAACTTTATCGCCGCGGATATCCCCGGCCTGATTAAGGGTTCTGCAGAAGGCAGGGGCTTAGGCGACAGGTTTTTAAGGCATGTTGAGCGCACGAAAATCCTTATCCACATGATTGATATGGCGGGTTTTGAAGGCAGGGACCCTTTAGAGGATTATAAGACGATAAACCGGGAGTTAAAAGGTTATGCCGCTGCGCTGGGCAGAAAAATTCAGGTTATCGCGGCTAATAAGATGGATTTGGAAGGCGCAAAAGAAAACTTAAAAAAATTTAAGAAAGTAATCAAGAAAAAAGTATATCCTATATCCGCTTTAAATAAAGATGGCCTGGAGGAATTACTCGATGCAGTCGCAGAAAAATTATAAGAGGATAGTAATCAAAGTCAGCAGCGGTTCTTTGTTTTGGAATAATAATATCGCCGCGGATGTCTTTGGCCACCTGGTTGAACAGGTCGCCTCTTTATCCGACAGGGGGCATGAGGTTATTATTGTTTCTTCCGGAGCGATTGCCTTAGGGATGCATATACTTAAAATGAAAAACCGCCCTAAGGAGCTTTCTTGCCTGCAGGCTGTTGCCGCTATCGGCCAGCATCGTTTAATGGGCAAGTACCAGTCTTATTTTGAAAAGAGAAATAAGAATTGCGCCCAGATTCTTCTTACCTATGACGATTTTGATAATCGGAAGCGTTATTTAAATGCCAGGAATACGATCTTAACCTTATGGAGATTAAAGAGTATTCCGGTTGTTAACGAAAACGATACGATTTCCGCCGATGAAATTAAGTTTGGTGATAACGATAAGCTTTCCAGCCTCGTTGCTTCCATGGTTGAGGCGGATTTATTGATTATGCTTTCTGATGTAGACGGACTTCTGGACAGGCAGGGAAAAGTGATCAGGGTAATCAATGAGATTGACTCCGGGATAAAAGCCCTTGCCTCTCCCACGAAGAAACAAACCAGCGTAGGTGGGATGGTTACTAAATTAGAAGCAGCTAAAATTGCTATAGCCGCTGGCATACCCTGCGTGATAGCTAATGGAAATAAACAGGATGTCATTGTTGCGTTAGCCGCTGATGCGCAGAAATACGGGACTCTTTTTATCTCCAGGAAGAGCCTCAGCGCTAAACAGAGTTGGATGGCCTATGGCACTAAGTCTAAAGGCAAAATTCTCGTCGATGATGGCGCAAAAAAAGCCTTGTTGAATAAAAAAAGCCTGCTCTCCGTAGGCATAGTCTCTTGCTCGGGAAATTTTTCCTGTGGAGACATTGTCAGTATTTGCGATAATAGAGACGTTGAGTTTGCCCGCGGTAAAGCCGGCCTCGCTGTCAGGGAATTGGAAAAAGTGCAAGGGAAGCGTTTCGGTAAAGAGATAATCCACCGCGACAATATTGTAATACTATAAAAAAGATGGAGCTCAAAAAACAAATCACTCAGATCGCCAAAAACGCCTTAAGCGCCTCCAGGGTTCTTGCCAATCTTACGGCATCCGATAAGAACAGGATCCTGGAAGAAATGTCCGCAAGCCTGCAAAATAATAAAGAGCAGATATTAAAAGCGAATAAGAAAGATATTGCTTTAGCCAAGGCCAGCCGCTTATCCGCAGCCTTTATTGACCGATTAGCGCTTAATGAGCAAAGAATAGAAGATATGGCTAAGTGCCTCCTGGCTGTCTCAAGGTTAGCTGACCCGGTAGGCGCAGAGATTAAAGCCTGGCAGGTCTCTTCGGGCTTGCAGATACACAAGGTACGCGTCCCCATAGGGGTAATCGCGATTATCTACGAATCCCGTCCGAATGTTACCGCGGACTGTATCGGTCTGGCCTTTAAATCCGGGAATAGCGTAATCCTAAGAGGAGGGAGCGAGGCGTTGCATTCTAATCTCGCTATTTTCGAGGCGCTTAATGAAATATTTAAAAAAAACAAGCTGCCGCAGGGTAGCATAAATATTATTGCTACCAAAAACAGGCAAGCGGTCAATATTTTGCTTAAATTAAATGCTTACATTGATCTGGTTATTCCGCGCGGCGGAGAAGGGCTGATTAAAAAAGTAGTCGCGTTATCGCGTATCCCGGTGATTAAGCACTACAAAGGTATTTGCCATGTCTATGTTGATGATGACGCGGATTTAAATATGGCGGAAAAGATCTGTTTTAACGCCAAGGTGCAACGTCCGGGAGTCTGTAACGCTATGGAGAGCATGCTTGTCCACCGCGATGCAGCTATCCGGTTTTTACCGGGAATGCTCAAGAAATTTAAAGAGGCGGGCGTAGAAATACGCGGCTGTCCCCTTACGCAGCAAATCGGAAAAGAGGGGATAAAGAAAGCGAAAGATGCGGATTACCGCACTGAATATTCTGACTTAATCCTGGCAGTGAAAGTGGTAGCCAGCCTGGATGAGGCAATTACGCATATCAACGAATATGGTTCGCACCATTCTGATAGTATCATTACTGATGATGAGAAGAACGCCAGGGAGTTTTTAAAAAAGGTTGATTCTGCCTGTGTCTATGTAAATGCCTCCACGCGTTTTACCGACGGAAATCAATTCGGCATGGGCGCTGAAATAGGCATCTCAACGGATAAGCTGCATGCACGCGGCCCGATGGCCTTAGAAGAACTGACTACTTATAAGTATGCGGTCTGGGGCAGCGGCCAGGTGAGAGAATGAAAATCGGTATATTAGGCGGAACATTTAACCCGGTGCACCTAGGCCATTTAATCCTCGCTGAAGAGGCAAGGGAGAAATTAGGTTTAGAAAAAATAATTTTTGTCCCGGCGAACCTCCCGCCGCATAAAGATAATGGCGATATTGCCGCTTCCAGCAGCCGCCTCAGGATGCTAAAACTTGCCATAAAAGGCAATAAGTATTTTGCTGTCTCAGACATAGAGATAAAGAGGCAGGGCCGCTCTTACACAATAGATACGCTAAAGGAATTTAAACGCAAATATCCTGCTGATGAACTCTATTTTATCATCGGCTCAGACCTGCTTAAATACCTGGACGATTGGAAGGACCTGGCCGAGATTAATAAAATGGTCAAGTTTGTCGCGGCTACGCGCCCGGGATACCCCTTAGAAAAAATTCCGGCCTATATCCAGACGCTCGGGATAAGAGCGGTGGATGTTTCGGGATTTGAGGTGCACCGCTGCATCAAAGAAAATAAGTCGTTCCGTTATTTAGTCCCGGAAAGCGTCTTTAATTATATTAATAAAAAATGGCTGTATAAATGAAAATAAAAGT
>JAQUAP010000005.1 GCA_028687205.1 Candidatus Omnitrophota bacterium | reverse complement strand
GGAGAAAGGATAAATCATTTTCCCGCTCAGCTTTCCGGCGGAGAAAAACAAAGGGCGGCGGTTGCGCGCGGCCTGATGAATAAGCCCGGCCTGCTTTTTTGCGATGAGCCGACGGGGAACCTGGATTCTAAATCCGGCAGCGGGATTATCGCGCTGATAAAGAAAATAAACGTGGAAAATAAAATGACCGTAGTTTTAGTCACGCATAACGCGGAATTAACTAACCAGGCGGATAAGGTCTATCATTTAAAAGACGGTATCTTAGTCAATTAGGAGGTAAAATGAAAATTTATATCAACGGAAAATTTTACGAGAAGAGCCAGGCAAAGATTTCTGTTTTTGACCACGGGCTGCTTTACGGCGACGGCGTGTTTGAGGGCATCCGTTCGTATAACCGCCTGGTTTTTAAGTTAAAGGAGCACATTGACCGGCTCTTTGAGTCGGCCAGGAGCATCATGCTCAAAATCCCGCTGACTAAGGAAGAGTTGATTAAGGCGGTAATCCTGACCTTAAAGAAGAATAACCTTAAAGATGCCTATATCCGCCTGGTGGTTACGCGCGGAGAGGGGGATCTGGGTTTAGACCCGCGTAAATGCAACGGTAATGCCACGATTATTATCATTACCGATAAAATCGCGCTCTATCCCGAGGGGTTATATAAAAAGGGCTTAAAGATCGTGACCGTGCCGACGGTGCGTAACCTGCCTGAAGCGTTGAACCCGCAGATCAAGTCCTTAAATTACCTCAATAATATTTTAGCTAAGATCGAGGCGATAAACTCCGGTAGCGACGAAGCGATTATGCTTGATTCCTTGGGCTATGTGGCTGAATGCACGGGAGATAATATTTTTATCGCCAAGGCCAGGCATCTCTATACCCCTCCGCAGTGCATGGGGACGTTGCGCGGTATTACGCGGGATGCGGTTTTAGAAATCGCGCGTAAAGAAAAGATCCCCTGCCATGAACACGTAATCACGCGCCACGAAGTTTATATTTCCGATGAATGCTTCTTAACCGGCACAGCCGCGGAGATTATCCCGGTAGTGATGGTGGATGGCCGGATAATCGGTGACGGAAAGCCCGGGAAATTGACTGCGGGCCTTTTAAAGAAGTTTAAAGAATTAACTAAGCGTCAAGGAGTCAGGTATTAATATGCTTTGTAATATCTGCGGTAAAAATCAGGCCACCGTGCACCTCACGGAAATTATTGATGAGCAGATGAATGAGCTGCACCTCTGCGAGGAATGCGCGAGGCAAAAGAGCGTGGCTATGGAGCAGCAGTTTGGCTTAAGCGATCTTCTGGCCGGGATGGCGGATTTTGATAAACCGGAAAAAGAGAGTGAGACTCCGGCAGGCCTTAAGTGCCCGAATTGCGGCTTAAGCTACGCCGACTTTAAGAAAATCGGCAGGCTGGGATGCGGCACTTGCTACAATGCTTTCAGCAAATACCTGGGCCCTTTATTAAAGCGCATCCACGGCTCGACGCAGCATACCGGCAAATCTCCGCTTAAGGCAGCCCGGGGCTTAAAGGATAGTATCGATACGCAGGAATTGCGCCTGCGGCTGCAGAAGGCGATTGAAGCTGAGGCGTTTGAGGAGGCGGCGCGCTTACGCGACCAGATCAAGGAAATCGAAAATAAGAAGGAAAAATAAATATGCAGTTAAATGACCTGTTAAATCATACCAGCGAATGGCTCAAAGGCACCGGCCCGAATTCCGACATCGTGATTTCCAGCCGTATACGCCTGGCGCGCAACCTGGATAAACAAATTTTTCCGCACTGGGCAAATAAATCTCAAGGACAGGCCACGTTAGCTGCCATTAAAGACGGCATAAGCAGGGTGGATTATTTAAAGCGGACGATGTTCTTTAACCTGGCGGATATTGACAGCGTGGATAAGCAATTTCTGGTAGAGCGCCATCTGATGTCCCTTGAACACGCCCAGAAGAGCGATAGCAAGGCATTGGCCGTGGATGACGAAGAAATAATCTCTATCATGATTAACGAAGAAGACCATATCCGGACGCAGGTGATGCAGTCAGGGTTTAATCTTTTTGAGGCCTGGGATATCATTAACGAGATCGATGATGCTTTGGCAAAAGAGCTGAATTTTGCTTTCCTGCCGGATTGGGGATACCTGACTGCCTGCCCGACTAATGCCGGGACCGGTATGCGCGGCTCGGTGATGCTGCATTTACCGGCGCTGGTTATGTCCCGGGCGATTGACCGGGTAATGGCGGCGATTGCCAAGCTTAGTTTTACTACCCGCGGCCTTTACGGCGAAGGCACGCACGCCATGGGGAATTTCTTCCAGATCTCCAACCAGGTCTCGCTGGGGCCGAGCGAAAATGAGATCATTGAAAGCATTAATGGGCTTATCCGCCAGATTATCGAACAGGAAAATCAGGCGCGGGAGAACCTCGTTTCTAAGAACGGCGCGCTCCTTGAAGACCGGATTAACCGGAGCCTGGGGATTTTAAAGAGCGCCAGGATTATCTCCAGCCAGGAGACAGTAGAATTGCTTTCTATGGTCAGGTTAGGCTGCGATCTAGGGATGATCAAGAATATTGACCGCCGCAGCATTAACGAGCTGTTTATCATTACCCAGCCGGCGCATTTACAGAAAAAAGAAAATAAAAAACTTTCTTCCGATGAGCGCGATTTAAAAAGAGCAGAATTAATCCGGGACAAACTTAATATACATTAAATTGTTAATAAGAAGGGGGTTTTATGTTTAATCGTTTTACTGAAAGGGCGCGTAAGGTAATCATCCTGGCTAAAGAAGAAGCGCGGCGTTTTAATCATGATTATATCGGCACCGAGCACATACTCTTAGGCCTTATCCGCGAAGGCGAGGGCGTGGCGAGCACCGTATTGCAGAAACTCGGCCTCTCTTTAGAAAATATACGCCTTGAAGTAGAAAAATTAGTGCAGCCCGGCCCGACCACCCAGATTATCGGAGATATACCTTTTACACCCAGGGCAAAAAAAGCATTAGAGCTTGCCGCCGAAGAGGCACGCTCCCTCGGCCATAATTATATCGGCACCGAACATCTTTTATTAGGCCTTATCCGCGAGGGAGAAGGCATCGCTTCACAGGTATTGTTGAATTTGGGCCTGGATTTAAATAGCGTGCGCAATGAAGTAATGGAATTATTGGGTTCAGCCTTACCCGGCAGCCAGGGTGGTATGCCAGGCAGCCAGCCGGGGAAAAGTAAAACACCTGCGCTGGACGCTTTTGGCCGCGACCTGACCGCTTTAGCTAAAGAGAATAAACTTGACCCGGTGATTGACCGCATCCAGGAGATTGAGAGAGTCATCCAGATTTTAAGCCGCCGCACCAAAAATAACCCGGTTCTTTTAGGCGAGGCAGGGGTGGGTAAGACCGCCATTGTCGAAGGCCTGGCTCAGGCGATTGTCGCCGGAAATGTCCCGGAGATATTGCGCGGCAAACGGCTGATTACCCTGGATTTGGCCTTAATGGTCGCCGGGACTAAATACCGCGGCCAGTTTGAGGAAAGAATCAAGGCGGTAATGGAAGAAATAAAGCGTTCGCAGGATGTCATTATTTTTATTGACGAGTTGCATACCTTAGTCGGAGCGGGGGCTGCGGAAGGCGCGATTGATGCCTCAAATATTTTAAAGCCTGCCCTTTCACGCGGCGAGATGCAGTGCATCGGCGCGACCACTATGGATGAATACAGAAAATATATAGAGAAAGACGCGGCTTTAGAGCGCAGGTTCCAGACGATTATGGTCGAGCCTCCTTCGGTAGACCAGACCATAGATATCTTGAAGGGTTTACGGGATAGATACGAGGCGCACCACCGCGTTACTTTTAAGGATGAGGCGCTGGACGCAGCGGTAAAATTATCCGACCGTTATATTTCAGGGAGGTTCCTGCCGGATAAAGCAATTGATTTGATTGACGAAGCAGGAAGCCGCGCCAGGCTTAACGTTTTGATTGTGCCGCCGGATATCAAGAAGCTGGAAGAGAAAGTGGAATCCTTAAGGAAAGAGAAAGAATCATTTATCAAGAGCCAGGATTTTGAAAAGGCAGCATCCTTGCGCGACCAGGAGAGGCAGACGCGCCAGGAGCTTGAGCAATTGAATAAGGAATGGTCGCAGGCCAAGGATAAGACGCGGCCTGAGGTCAGCGAAGAGGATATTGCTAAAATCGTGGCCCAATGGACGGGTATCCCCATATTCAGGTTGGAAGAAAAAGAAAGCGAAAAATTACTTAAGATTGAAGATGAATTACATAAGCGCGTAGTCGGCCAGAATGAAGCGATTTCCGCCATCGCCCACGCAGTCAGGCGTTCGCGCGCGGGTATCAAAGACCCGCGCAGGCCGATCGGCTCGTTTGTATTTTTGGGGCCTACCGGCGTGGGCAAATCCCTGCTTGCCCGGGCATTGGCCGAGTTTATGTTCGGCGATGAGGACGCCCTTATCCAGCTGGATATGTCGGAGTATATGGAAAAATTCAATGTCTCGCGTTTAATCGGCGCCCCGCCCGGATACGTAGGCTATGAAGAAGGAGGCCAGCTTACCGAAAGGATCCGCCGCCGGCCGTATGCGGTAATCCTACTGGATGAAATTGAAAAAGCGCATCCGGACGTATTTAATTTATTGCTGCAGGTTTTTGAAGAAGGCCGGCTCACCGACAGCTTTGGCAGGAAAGTTGATTTTCGCAATACCGTGATTATCATGACTTCCAATGTCGGGGCAGACCTTATCCGCAAGGCCGGCTCACTCGGTTTTAAGACGCAAAAAGAAGAAGTTACCTACCAGGAGATGAAAGATAAGCTGCTTGAGGCGGTAAAGCATACCTTTAAGCCGGAGTTCTTAAACCGCATTGACGATATTATAGTTTTCAGGCAGCTGATGAAGGAAGATTTGTACCGCATTATTGATATTGAAATCGGCTTTGTTGCCGCCAGGTTAAAAGAACAGAATATCACGCTGGAAGTTACCACGGAAGCCAAAGAATTCCTGATTGATAAGGGGTTTGACCTGGTATTCGGGGCCAGGCCTTTAAAGAGGACAATCCAGAGGTTCTTAGAGGACCCGCTGGCTTCGGATATCATCGCCAAGAAGTTTAAGGAGGGTTCAGTCGTTAAGGTAACGCGCAAGAACGACGAACTTATTTTCGAATAATGTTGACCCGTTTCTTTATCTTAGTCGGTTCCAGGCTCATTTCCTTTATGTATTTTTTGGGAGGCCTGGGTACCTTGGCCTTCCAGACAATCTATCTCACCTTTACCCCGCCGTTTAAGAAGGACCGCGTATTTGAGCAGGCCAAGAAAGCCGGTTATGACAGTTTACCCATCGTTGCGCTCGTATCTTTATTTATCGGTTTTATCTTCGCGCTCCAGACCGCATATTTTATGCAGCGCATCGGCTCGGAGATTTATATTGCCAGCATGGTCGCGCTCTCTATCGTGCGCGAATTGGGCCCGGTAATTACGGCGCTGATCGTAGCAGGCAGGGTAGGCGCGGCGATTACCGCGGAATTAGGCTCGATGCAGGTTACCGAGCAGATCGACGCCCTGGAGACCCTGGCGGCCAACCCCGTAAAATACCTGGTTGTCCCGCGCTTCCTGGCTTTAAGCGTAATGCTGCCTTTATTGACGCTTTACTCCGACGCCATCGGCATACTCGGCGGCTATATCATCTGCGTATTCAGGCTGGGGATATCTTCGAGTATGTATATCAAAGTAACTACCGAGGCCTTATTTTACAAGGACCTCTTTACCGGTTTATTTAAGACTATATTTTTCGGGATGATTATTGCCCTGGTCTCCTGTTACGAAGGTTTTAATGTCCAGGGCGGCGCCGAAGGCGTAGGGCAGGCTACTACGCGTTCGGTGGTCGTTACCTTTATCATGATTATTATTGCCGACTGTTTCTTTACCGCTATGTTTTATTTTATATTCCCATAAAAAAATGATTGAAATATCCGGGTTACATAAAGCGTTAGGCGGGCACAAGGTCTTAAACGGGGTGTACCTTAAGATAGAGAAGGGCAAGACCTGCGTTATCATCGGGCGCTCCGGCTGCGGCAAGTCGGTCCTGCTTAAACATATCGTGGGTATTCTAAAACCGGATAAAGGAAAAGTCGTCGTTGACGGCCAGGAGGTAGGGGCATTGAACGAGAAAGAACTGGATGCCCTGCGCCTTAAAATGGGCCTGGTTTTTCAGGGCGGGGCGTTATTTGATTCCATGACCGTCGGCGAAAATGTCGGTTTTGGCCTTATCGAATATAACCATCTTCCCCACCGCAAGCTCCTGGAGAGGATAGAAGAGTCTTTGGCGCTGGTCGGTTTACACGGCATAGCTAACCTTATGCCTTCGGAGTTAAGCGGCGGGATGCGTAAGCGCGTGGCCCTGGCGCGGGCAATCTGCATTAAACCCCAGATTATCCTGTATGATGAGCCGACTACCGGAGTAGACCCGATTACCGCGGACAGTATAAATGAATTGATAAAAAGCCTGCATGATAAATTAAAAGTTACCTCTATCGTCGTCACGCACGATATGAAAAGCGCCTATAAGGTGGCGGATAAAATATCCATGCTCTACCACGGCAAGATTATCGCCGAAGGGAATTCCGAAGAGATCCAGAATACCAAAAATCCGATTGTGCATCAGTTTATTAACGGGCTGGCTGTGGGCCCGATAACCGAGACATTGGAACGTTTTAAATAACCGGAGGGTAAATCATGATATTCGGCAAAACAAAATTAGAGTTGAAGGTAGGGATCTTCGTTTTTATCGGCCTGTTTATACTCGCGGTTTTTGTCCTCTCTATCGGAGGAGTAAAGACCTGGGCTTCGGGCTATAAGGTGAATCTCATCTTTAATTTTGTCAATGGCGTCAAGCGCGGCGCTCCGGTGAGATTTGCCGGCGTAGACGTGGGCGAGGTCAGGAGCATCAAATTCTTTCACGCCCCGCAGGATTTAAAAACCAAGGTGCGTATAGTCTGCTGGCTGCGTAAGGATGTCAGTGTGCCTTTAGATTCCGTAGTCTGGATAAATACTTTGGGCCTTTTGGGCGAAAAGTATGTGGAAATTATGCCCGGGCGGGATTACAAAAATATTCTCAAGCCCGGACATGACCTGACCGGCGAGGACCCCATCCCCATGAATGAAGTGATGAAAGAAGCTAAGAATATCGCGGATAATATTAATATCGGGGTAGCAAGAATAATCAATAAAGAAGGCACCGTAGGCAAGCTTTTATTTGATGATAAAATATACAATGAGTTGGAAGCCGCGGTTACCGACATCAGGAATAACCCCTGGAAATTATTCTGGAAAACTAAGGAAAAGAAATAATCATGCGCGCCAAAACCATCTTCACCTGCCAGCATTGCGGCTATCAATCCCCCAAGTGGTTAGGCAGGTGCCCGGATTGCCAGGCCTGGAACGCGTTTGTCGAGGAAGATTATGCCCCTCCTTCCTCTAAGGCTAAAGAGCGCGTTGCTTTGTATAAAGATGAGCCGGTATTACTTAAAGATGTTGAAGCCAAAGAAGAGGAGCGCCTTAAAACAGGCATTTCGGAATTAGACCGGGTTTTAGGCGGGGGGATAGTCAGCGGCTCGGTAGTCTTGATCGGCGGAGACCCCGGGGTCGGCAAATCCACCATCTCTTTACAGGTATCCAACCAGTTAACCAAGCACGGCGCGACGATTCTTTACGTCAGCGGGGAAGAGAGCGTATTCCAGACCAAGCTGCGGGCCAGGCGTTTAGGCTCGCATGAATCTGACCGGCTTTATATTGTCAACCAGACGGATTTATCTTTAATCGTCGAATATATTAAGAAGCTTAAGCCCGATGTCGTCATTATTGATTCTATCCAGGTTATTTTTGACCCCGCGATCAGTTCTTCTGCCGGAAGCGTCAGCCAGGTCAGGGAATGTTCCGGGATGCTCACGCAGTTAGCCAAGACAACCGGGACCTCCATTTTTATTATCGGGCACGTAACCAAGGAAGGCACGCTTGCCGGCCCGCGGGTCTTAGAGCATATCGTCGATACCGTCCTCTATTTCGAAGGCGACAGATTCTCCATCTACCGCATCCTGCGCGCGGTAAAGAACAGGTTTGGCTCGACCAATGAGATAGGCGTTTTTGAAATGAGCAGCCAGGGATTAACCGAGGTAAAAAATCCTTCGGAGATATTTCTTTCCGAGAAACCTCAAGGTGTTGCCGGTTCGGTAGTTACTTCCATCGTGGAAGGCTCACGTCCGCTCCTGGTCGAGATACAATCCCTGGTCAGCCGCTCAAGTTTTGGCTATGCCCGCAGGCGCTCGCAAGGCTTTGACTCCAACCGCCTGAGCCTGCTGGTCGCGGTATTAGAAAAAAGGATCGGCCTAGCCCTTGAAACAGAGGATATTTTTGTCAATGTTGCCGGAGGCATAAAAGTAGAAGACCCGTCGGCGGATCTGGCTGTAGCCGTAGCGGTAGCCTCCGCGTTTCGCGAGCAGGTAGTGATTCCCGCTACGGTAATCCTCGGCGAGGTGGGCCTAAGCGGCGAGATCCGCAGCACGCACCAGATTATGCTGCGCGTAAACGAAGCGGAAAAGTTGGGTTTTAAGTATTGCATCTTGCCGAAAAATAATCATAAAAATCTTAAAAGTTATAAAGGCGCAATTGAGTTAATTCCGGTAGCGAATTTAAAAGAGGCATTGGATATCGCTTTAAACCAGCAGAGTATTCCTCTGGTGGGCCTGAAAGGAGGAAAATAATGAATTTATTATTTCCGCGTATTCTATTTTTAGTTGCCAGTACATTAGTAGGTTATCAGGCGGCGGGCTTGGCGGGCATCATTATCGGCGGGGCTTTAGGCTTAATCATCATTATCATTGAGGCGGGCATACGTAAAGTTTCGGTGAGCGGACTTTCCAGCGTCGTATTCGGGTTAATCTTAGGCTTGATCATGGCCAAGCTGGTGGGAGACGCCTTCAGCATTACACCGCTTCCTCCGGATACGCTTTATTCCGTAAGGGTCATCCTAACTCTTATATTCTGCTATCTCGGTATGGTCATAGCGCTGCGCGGCAAAGATTCATTCAGTATCATTATACCCTATGTGCGCCTGCGCCGGCAGGACCAGGCAGCCGATATCGTGATTTTGGATACCAGCGTAATTATAGACGGCAGGATCGTGGATATCTGCAAGACTAAGTTTGTTTCCGGGAAAGTGATCACTCCTAAATTTGTTTTAAGGGAGTTACAGCAGATCGCCGATTCCACCGACCCGATCAAACGCCAGAGGGGCAGGCGCGGATTAGAGATACTTAATACGCTTCAGAAGGAGTCGGGCCTGGACATCGTCATACATGAAGAAGATTTTCCCGAAACTACCGAAGTAGACGCCAAGCTCGTGAAATTGGCCAAACTTTTAGAGGCAAAGATATTAACCGTTGATTTTAATTTAAACCGCGTCGCTACCATCCAGGGGATTAAGGTCTTGAATATCAATGAATTAGCTAACGCGCTCAAGCCCGTGGTCTTTCCCGGAGAAGAGATGCAGATTAAATTAATCAAGGAAGGCAAGGAGCATAACCAGGCGGTAGGCTACCTTGATGACGGGACAATGGTAGTGGTGGAGGACGCGCGCAAGCTTATCGGCCAGGAAGTCAGGGTAGCCGTAACCTCTGTCCTTCAGACGCAGGCCGGAAGAATGATCTTTACCAAACTAGAGAGATAGGATGTTTGTTAGCGCGATAGTCGTTGCTGCCGGGCAAGGTAGAAGATTCGGGCATAAAGTTTCCAAGGCCGTCTTAAGATTAAATTCCCGGCCGCTAATCGCTTATTCGCTGGGCATATTAAACGCGCTGCCGCAGGTAAAAGAAATTATTGTCGTAGGTAACCCGCTGAATATCCGGGCCCTGCGCAGTATTACCAGGCAGAATAAAATCGCCAAGGCAATTAAAGTTATTCTCGGTGGTAAAGAGCGCCGGGATTCCGTAGCGCAGGGTTTAAAGGCAGTCAATCCGAGGGCGGATTTCATCTTAATCCACGATGCCGTGAGGCCTTTTATCACCAGGGGCCTGGCAGCATGCGTGCTCAAAGAAGCGCAAAAATCAGGAGCGGCGATTGCGGCTGTGCCGGTAAAGGCGACCATAAAAAAAGCCGATCATAAAGGCTGCGTGGAGAAGTCCGTTGACAGGGATAATTTATGGGAGGTACAGACGCCCCAGGTTTTCGCCAGGGATTTGATATTAAAGGCCTATAAAAAATTCGGCCGCTTTAAGGCCACGGATGATGCGCTGCTGGTAGAAAAATCAGGCAAACAGGTAAAAATTGTTTTGGGCCTAAGCCATAATATTAAAATAACCACACCCGAAGATTTTCTGATTGCGAAAGGCATAGCAGGATTATGGAAAGCCGCGTAGGCATAGGTTATGATATCCACCGTTTGGCGCTTGAGCGTAAATTATTCATCGGCGGCGTAGAGATACCTTATAGCAAAGGCTTATTGGGCTATTCTGACGCCGATGTGCTTATCCACGCGGTATGCGATGCGCTGCTCGGGGCGATTGCCGAAAAAGATATAGGCGAATTATTTCCCGATAGCGACCCTAAATACAAAGATATCGCCAGCAGCGAAATATTAAAGATAATTTTAGGCTTAGTCTCTAAAAAAGGTTATAAAGTTTGTAATGTGGATGCAGTGGTCATTGCCGAAGAGCCTAAATTATTGCCATTCAGGGATAAAATACAGGAAAATTTAAGCAGGGTGTTGAAGTTAGATAAAAATTGCGTAGGTGTTAAGGCCAAGACAAATGAAGGCCTGGGCGAGCTGGGCAGAAAAGAGGGGATTGCCTGCTACGCCGTGGTTTTAATTAAGAAGGAGAGTTGATTATGGCTTGCCTAGTACAGATATTATTAGTAATTTTAGGGTTAATCATCCTCAAGAACGCGCTGGTTGCCGTATTATTTTATCATGAGATAAAAACTGCCCAAAAAAGAGACCCGGCGGCTAAGAGTTTTTTGGAAGTTTTGATTTTATATCAGGGCCTGCACGCTTTAGTCGCTTACCGCTCGGCGCATTTCTTTTACAGGATAAGGTTTTTCTTTTTAGCCCGGTTTATCTCGCAAGTTGCGCGCTGGGCTACCGGCATTGAAATTCACCCCGGCGCTCAAATCGGCAAAGGTTTATTCATTGACCACGGGATGGGCGTAGTCATCGGCGAAACCGCGATTATCGGCGATGACGTATTGTTATATCAGGGCGTGACCTTAGGCGGAACAGGCCTTGAGCACGGCAAGCGCCATCCCACAATAGGCAATAATGTGGTCATCGGCGCCGGCGCCAAGGTCTTAGGGAATATTACCATCGGCGATAATTCCTACATCGGGGCCAATGCCGTAGTGATCAAGGATGTGCCGGCGAATTCAACCGTCGTGGGCGTGCCGGGGAGGATTACCAAGCAGGACGGCAAGAAGATCGATATCAGCCTTGACCATATCCACGTGCTTGACCCGATCATGCAGTCGATTGAAGAGCTGGAAAAAAGAATCGATAAGTTAGAAAAATAAAAAGCCTTTTCTTTTGATGTCTATTCATATATATAATTCCTTATCCCGCAAAAAAGAAGAATTCACTTCCCTTAAGCCTAAAGAGGTTAAGATGTATGCCTGCGGCCCGACGGTTTATGACGAACCGCATATCGGCCATGCCCGCTCCGCTTACATATTTGACGTCATCAGGCGGTATCTTATTTACAAAGGGTACAAGGTGAAATTTGTCCGTAACGTTACCGACGTAGACGATAAGATTATTAATAAGGCTAAGGAAGAATTTCCGGGAGAGAATCTAAATTTAAGTTTTAAGAAAGTAGCGGAAAAGTATCTTACTTCTTACCATCAAGCTCTAGCCGATTTAGGCATAGACAGCGGACAGGATATTAAAGAGCCTAAGGCTAGCGAGTATATTAAGCAGATGCAGAAATTTATTCAAATATTAATTGATAAAGACGCTGCTTATCCCGTAGCCGGTGATGTTTATTTTGATATTACTAAGGCTAAAAATTACGGGAAATTATCCAATCAGTCCTTAGAAAAGATGGAATCCGGAGCAAGAGTTGCTCCGCATGAAAATAAACGCAATCCTTTAGATTTTGCGCTTTGGAAGTCAGCTAAGGAAAATGAACCTGCGTGGGATAGTCCCTGGGGAAAGGGGAGGCCTGGCTGGCATATTGAATGTTCCGTAATGAGCTCGGATATTTTAGGCGATACATTTGATATTCACGGCGGCGGGATTGACTTGATTTTCCCACACCATGAAAACGAAATCGCGCAATCCGAAGCTGCCGGAGAAAAATTCGCGCGCTACTGGATTCACCACGGGCTTTTAACCATCAACGGCCAAAAAATGGCCAAATCCCTGGGGAATTTTATCACCGTAAAAGATTTTATTGATAAATATAAAGATCCTAATCTATTAAAACTGCTTTTTTTATCTACTCATTATTCTCATCCAGTTGATTTTACGGATGAAAAGATAGAAGAAGCAAAGAAGGTTTATGAAAGATTATTTATAATGTTGAATAAAGTGCATAATATTTTCAATAATCTTACTTTTGATCAAAAGGAGAGAATAAAAAGCACAGAACAAGATAATCAGTTTGGGTATATTCGCTCTCATTTTGAAGAGGCAATGGAAGATGATTTCAATACACCTCAAGCGTTGGCTGTTTTACAAGGATTGATAACAGATACAAACGTAATAATAACAGAATACCCACAAATAACAGGGAAGGATATATCTTTAAAACAGCTTTACTATAGTTGTTATATTTTGCTTCCTAAACTAGCGGATGTTTTTGGGTTAGTTTTAGATAGTATCGTAGTTGATATTGGCGGATATTTAGATGAAGAAGTTAGAGATTTAATTGAAAAACGAAACAAAGCCAGAAAAAATAAGAATTTTGATTTATCCGATAAAATTAGAATAGAGTTAGAAAAGAACGGTATTATTTTAGAAGATACCAAAGACGGCACTACCTGGCGCCGTAAATTATAGCTATTTGATATTTTGCTCTCAGGGTATTGTTCGCGCGCTGAAAATTTTCGCCGAGTGCTGCGGTTTACGGCTCACTCCCGGAAGGACTTACGCAGGGTGCAATTCCTCCGTTCGCCGTAAATCCTTGCACTCATCTGCCGAAAATTTTCTAATGCGCGCTCACAACACCCTTCGGCAAAATATCAAAAACATAAGGAAACTGTTTATAGTCTAAATCATATGGAATATATTTATCGAGGGTTAGCCTTAATTTTCGCAGGTTCTTTAGTGAGTGTTCTAGGGAGATTGCTTATTAGTCCACCCGTTAGCACACCAACTATTTCTCTGCTGTGTTTAGTAGCAGTTATACTTATTCTTTATGGCATTGGAATAGCTTCAATAATTGCTCATAAGAGCAGGCTACTTATTAGGAAGAGAATAAAAGTAATAGGCGTTCTTAATGACATGATGTGGAATTCAGACAATACGGAAATTTCTGCGTGGACGGATATTAGTCCAGTTGACTGGAAAAATGCGATAGAAACATATATTAGAGCTAATGGGATAAAGATTAAGGTGAAATTAATAAATACTAAGGACAACTTTGATTGGTATGCAGCTATTCTAAATCCTTATGGAGGCGTTTATCCGGAAAGAAGTTTAAAAGAACATGCTACATTAAATAAGATTTTTAATTATGTAGAAGATGGGGGAATATTTGTTAATGTTGCTGATATTCCAGGGTATTGGGCGTACAATCCATTATTAAAAAGAAGATTGGACGCTACGCCTCAAATATATGGAACAGTTATGGACAAATTCGGTCATATTACTTTTGTGCCAGCTAGATTATTTGAATTAACGCCCTTTATGGAAAAATTGGGATTACGGGTAAGGAATAGTGAAAACCAAAATAATTTTTCTGACTGGAGTTTTGACAGCAAGTTTAGTATATCTGAACAATTAAAAATCAGCGTTGATCGAGTTGCTATTGTAGAAAAAAATGTAGAACCTATCATAAAACCACAAAAAATTAATAATATTGAGGTAACGCCTATTTTTTATAGTAAATACGGAGACGGCAAATTTTTAATATCGTTGATATGGTTTGGGCAACTTAGAAATGTTAATAAACCAGTGGTCGATTTATTAATAAAAATAATTACTAAAGAACTCTATAATTAACAGTAATAAAATAAAGTAGAAATTATATTTAAGCGGGTGGTTTGGACTGGTTTAGATTTTATGTGTTTCGCTGGAGGCGCATTAGAACATTTTCGGCTAGGCTATCTGTAACGTGTGTGCAAGGATTTACGGCGAGTGCAGGCAATACCCTTACCGCATGCGGAACCTGCGCTGCCGGAAGGAGCCGTAAACCGCAGCACACGGCGAAAATTTTCAGCGCCGGAAGCGAAACCATAAAATCAGAGGAAGACAAAATATATTATGAAGGGTAAGTTCATTACATTTGAAGGTTCTGAAGGCTGTGGCAAGAGTACCCAATCGCGCCTGCTTTATGCCTACCTTAAAGCCAAAGGTAAGCGCGTGATTTACCTGCGTGAACCCGGCGCCACAAAAGTAAGCGAAAAAATCCGCGATATTCTCCTGGACGCCAAAAACCAGGCTATTTCTCCCCAATGCGAAATGCTCCTTTATATGGCAGCCCGGGCGCAGATTGTCGCAGAAATTATTGAGCCCAGCCTTAAAAAAGGAGCGATTGTCATCTGCGATAGGTTCCTGGATTCAACCCTTGCTTATCAGGGCTATGGTTTAGGCGTAGATATTGATTTAATCAGGCGGATAGGAAATTTTGCTACTCGCGGGATTAAGCCTGATTTAACTTTTCTTTTAGACCTGGCAGTGAAAAAAGGCCTTAAACACAGGGAGGCGAGCCTTGACCGCATTGAAATGCGCTCGGTTAAATATCATTTACGCGTCCGGCAGGGGTATCTAAAATTAGCCAGGCAGGAGCCCAAAAGGATTAAAGTTGTTAAGGTAGAGAAAGATAAATCCCAAACCCAAGCTAAAATAAGAGAATTGGCAGAAAAATATGTCCTTTAGCGCCATCAAAGGCCAGGATAGGCCGGTAGAGATTATTAAAACTTATATAGAGAACTCGCGTATTGAGGGTGGTTATTTATTTATCGGGCCTGAAGGCATAGGCAAGAAGATGACTGCCCTGGCCCTGGCTCAGGCCTTGAATTGCGAGGAGGCTAAAATCGAGGCTTGCGGCCATTGCGCGTCATGCCTGAAGATAGAAAATGGACAGCATCCGGATGTGCACCTGATTTCAGGCGATGAGGCACAGATAAAAATAGAGGCTATCCGCCAGCTGCAGAAGGAAATCAATCTTAAGGCCTACGAAGGAGTTTTTAAGGTTTTTATTATTGATAACGCCCATACCTTGTCTGCCGAAGCGGCGAACTGCTTATTAAAAATCCTGGAAGAGCCTCCGAAGAAGAGCCTGCTTATCCTGATTACCGAAAAGCCGAACCTTCTTTTTAAAACGGTTATCTCCCGCTGCAAGATTTTAAAATTCCTGCCGCTTAAAAGAGAAGCCTTGGAAGGTATTTTAAAAAAAGATTATAAATTAGACGCGCAGTTCGCGCATTTCCTGGCCTATTTTTCTGAAGGCAGGCTCGGCCAGGCCTTGAAGTTGAAAGGCGCCGGGTTACTGGCCAAGAAAAATAACCTTATTGATAAATTTGTCCTTGGCCCCCGGCCGGATACAGAGAGCCTTGCGTCGCAGGATAAGGAAGAGGTGCGCTTTTCCTTAAACCTGCTGGCTGCCTGGTTCAGGGATATCTATTTACTGAAAGCCGGCCTGCCGGAGCAGGAGGTTATCAATGCTGACCGCCGCGAAGAATTGAGGCGGGCCGTGGACAGCTCTTCATTTTTAGATTTAGAGCTGGCCTTTACCAACATATCTGCGGCGATATCCTATTTAGAAAAAAATGTCAACACGCGATTATTGCTGTTTAATCTGGGGATGGAATTATGGAAGGCTTGATTTTTGTGCGTTTACGCGATTCCGGGCAGGTCTATCCTTATAATGCCGGCGGGCTTAGCGCCAAAGAAGGTGATTATGTCATCGTCGAGCATGACCGCGGCCAGGATTACGGCCAAATAGTTACATCTTGTGAAGCTGTCCACGGTAAAGATAGCGCCGGCGGACAGGCAGCTAAAGAGCAGCCTAAAAAAATATTACGCCTGGCTAAAGCATCGGATATTAAGCAAATCGAGGAGAACCGCCTGAAGGCAAAAGAGGTTTTTAACTCCTGCATCAAGAAGATAGAAGAGCATAAGCTGGATATGAAGCTTGTCCAGGCAGAATATTCCTTTGACCGTTCAAAGATCGTATTTTATTTTACGGCTAACGGCAGGGTGGATTTCAGGAACCTGGTCAAGGACCTGGCCAAGATTTTTAAAGCCAGGATTGAATTAAGGCAGATCGGCGTGCGCGATGAAGCCAGGCTTTTCGGCGGATTCGGGCCGTGCGGCAGGGAACTCTGCTGCGCCCGCTTCTTAAAAGATTTTGAGCCGGTGACGATCAAGATGGCAAAAGAAGAAGGCCTGCCTTTAAACCCGCCGAAGATCTCGGGGATCTGCGGAAGGCTGATGTGCTGCCTCTCGTTTGAATATGAAAGCTATAAATTACTTTCTAAGGGCCTTCCCCGCGAAGGAGAGCATGTGCATACAGCGCAGGGTAAGGGTAAGGTTATGAGCGTTAATGTCTTTAAGCGCGCCGCCTCGGTGCAGCTTGAAGACGGGACGTGGATAGAAGTAAGTTATAAGGATAAAGAACATGGAAAATAAATTTTACCTGACCACGCCGCTTTATTATGTCAACGCCTCCCCGCATATCGGGCATTCCTACACGACGATTGCCGCCGACACCTTAGCCCGCTATATGCGTAAAGTCATAGGCGAAGATAAGGTCTGGTTTCTTACCGGCACCGACGAGCATGGCCAGAAGATCCAGCGCGCCGCCGACAGCGCAAAATTAAAGCCGCAGGATTTCGCGGATAAGACGAGCCTGCAATTTAAAGAGCTCTGGAAAAAACTGGATATTTCTTATAACGATTTTATCCGCACTACCGAAAAACGCCATATTAAGGCCGTACAGCGGGCCTTAGAGATCCTCTATAAAAAAGAGGATATCTATGAAGGTAAATATGAGGGTTTGTATTGCACGCCCTGTGAAACCTTCTGGTTAGAGTCGCAGGCGCAGGAGGGCAAGTGCCCGGATTGCAAAAGGCCGGTAGAAAAGATCACCGAGACGAATTATTTCTTTAAGCTCTCTAAATACCAAAACTGGTTATTGGATTACCTGAATAATAACCGGGATTTTATTAGGCCTGCCAGCCGGTATGAAGAGACCTTGAGCTTTTTAGAGTTAAATAAATTGAATGACTTGTGTATCTCCCGCCCCAAGGAACGTTTAAGCTGGGGCATACCTTTGCCGTTTGCCCCGGGGCACGTGACTTATGTCTGGTTTGACGCGCTGATCAATTATATAAGCGCCGTAGGCGAATTTGATGAAAACGATAAATACCAATCCAAATGGTGGCCTGCGGAACTGCATTTAATGGCCAAGGATATATTGCGGCAGCATACGGTCTATTGGCCGATTATGCTCTATGCTTTAGGGGTTGAGCTTCCCGAGAGGATTTTTGCGCACGGCTGGTGGTTGATTAATGAAGATAAGATGTCCAAGTCTAAAGGCAACGTGGTCAACCCGCTGGAGATGGTCAAAAAATACGGGTTAGACGCTTATCGCTATTTTCTTTTGCGCGATGTGCCATTTGGCCTGGACGGTAATTTTTCGGAAGAGGCGATTATTAAGCGTTATAACAGCGATTTAGCCAATGACCTGGGGAACCTGGTTTACAGGACCCTGACGATGGTGGAAAAATATTTCGCGGGCCATATCCCGGCTGTTGATTTGAGCGCGCTTAGCGTTGATAAACAGGCCGGCGATATACTGGTTAAAATCGAAAATTTAAAGCCCCTGGTTTACGCGGCGTTCGACAACCAGGATTTCTCAAGGGCCTTAGAAGGCATCTGGGAGCTGATCGGCCTGGCCAATAAATATATCGAAGATACCAAGCCCTGGAACCTGGAAAAAGGCGGAAAAGAAGAGGAGCTTAAAAAGTTTATCCGTATATTAGTAGAGGTGATCAGGAAGGTTGGCGAGGAATTAGAAGCATTCATGCCCCAGACAGCTGCTTTAATCAAAAAACAGGTTGGAAGCGGCGCAATCAAGAAAGGTTCTCCCTTATTCCCCCGCATATGTTAGTCGATACGCATTGCCACTTGGATTTTCCCGAATTTGACCAGGATAGAGATGAAGTTTTAAGGCGCGCTAAAAACCAGGGCGTAGATTATATTATTAATATCGGCTCAAGCCTGGAGGGTTCCCGTAGGTCGGTAGAGTTAGCCCGGAAATACGCTTCCATCTACGCGACAGTCGGTATTCATCCCCACGAGGCAGACGGGTTTGGCCCGCAGGTAGAAAAAGAAATAATGTCCCTAGCTAAAAAGAATAAAGTCGTGGCTATAGGCGAGATAGGCCTGGATTATTTTAAGCGTTATGCTAAAAAAGAAAACCAGCTCCCTTTATTTTTAAGTTTAATCAAAGTAGCTAAAGAATTAAACCTGCCGGTAGTCATACATACCAGGGAGGCCCAGGCAGATACCTTGAAAATTTTAAAAGAAGCGCTGCCGGTAAGGGGAGTGGTGCATTGTTTTTCCGGCGACCAGGCATTTTTAAAAGCCTGCCTGGATTTAGGCTTTCTGGTTTCATTTACCTGTAACGTTACGTATAAAAAAGCGGATGCTTTAAGAGAAGTGATCAAGTCCGCGCCGCTGGAAAGTTTATTACTGGAAACAGACGCGCCGTATTTATCTCCGGAAGGTTTACGCGGCAAAAGGAACGAGCCGGCCCAGGTCCGGCTGCTGGCAGAGCTGGTCGCCAAGCTCAAGGGCCTAAAATTTGAAGAGGTAGCGCAAGTTACCACGGAGAATGCCAGGAGATTCTTTAATTTTTAAATGGATACCCAGGTAAGCATTATAAAGTGCGCTGATTATACCCCAGAGCTGGTTGAGGTCAGCGTAAGGAAGGCTATCGGCTTACTCGGCGGCATCGCGCGTTATATTAAGCCTGGCTCGCGGGTATTAGTCAAGCCGAACCTGCTCATGGCTAAGGAGCCGGAGTATGGGGTGGATACTCATCCTGAAGTGGTGCGGCAGGTGCTCAGGGTATTAAAAGAAATTAATTGCCATATTTTTGTCGGCGACGGACCGAGCGTATGGGGAAATGAAATTGAAAATGTGGATGAGGTTTACCGGCGTTCAGGGATAACGCGGGTCTGCCGCGAGGAAAAGGCAGAGCTGGTTAAATTTGACAAAAGGCGCATGCGCGCCAAGTTTCCTTTAACTACCTGGTTAGACCATTGCGATTATTTAGTCAATCTACCGAAGTTTAAAACCCACGGGCTTACGCTGCTTAGCGGAGCGATCAAGAACCTCTTTGGCCTGGTCTCCGGGACTTTTAAAACCGAACTGCATAAAAATTATTTTCATAGCGAAGATTTTGCGGGAATCCTGGTGGATATTTACGCCGAGGCCAGGCCAGCCTTAACTATTATCGACGGAATCGTGGCTATGGAAGGTGACGGCCCGGCAACCAGCGGAAAGTTAAGGAACCTGGGTTTATTACTGGCGGGAGGCGATTGCGTAGCGCTGGATAGCGTGATGGCTAAAATAATGGGAGTTAATCCCCTTGATATCTTAAGCACCAGGGAGGCCAGCCAAAGGGGGCTGGGGACAGCGGATTTTAAGGCGATAAAAATCCTCGGCGAAAAAATAGAAGATTTAAAAGTTAAGCCGTTTTTACTCCCTGCGTCAACCTCTTTAAAAAAGAAACTTCCCAAACCGGTGATTAACGTGCTTAAGCAGTTAGTCAGGTATTACCCTTATCCGGTGCGGAATAATTGCACCCGCTGCTTTGCCTGTGTTAAAATATGCCCAAACAAATGTATTAGTATGCAGGAAAAAGGGATAGTTTTTGATTATAAGAATTGTATTGCCTGTTTCTGCTGCCAGGAGGCCTGCCCCTCGGCGGCAATCCGGGTCAAAAAGAGCCTGCTGGCTAAAATTATAGGATTATAGTATAGGGACGGTTCTCAACTCAAAGCAAAAGTGTCCCCAAATAGGGGACGCTTTAAGATTGGCTTGAGAACCGTCCCTAAGAGAGATTATGAAAATAATTACACTGGAATGGAAAAATAACCGCATTAAGCTGATTGACCAGACCGGGCTCCCGCGGAAGTTAGAGTATATTTATATAGATAAATTAGGAGATTTATGGCAGGCGATCAAGCTGTTGAAGGTGCGCGGAGCCCCGGCATTAGGCGCGGCAGCCGCGTTAGGCGTATACCTGGGGATTAAAGACGTAAAAGCAAAAAGCTTTGGCGCTTTTGCCAAAAAATTGGATCAGGTAACCCGGTATATCGCTGCTTCCCGGCCGACCGCAAGAAATCTTTTCTGGGGTTTAGAAAGAATACGCCAGGTTGTGCGGAAAAATAAAAACGAAAACTTATTTACGCTTAAAAAGCTGATCCTCAAAGAAGCGCGTAAGATTATTGAGGAAGACAGGTTAAGCTGCCGCAGTCTTGCCGGCTACGGAAGCAAGCTGATTAAAGACGGTGATACTATCCTGACTATTTGTAACGCGGGTATATTAGCGACTATTGATTATGGCACGGCCTTAGGCGTTATTTATCGCGCTAAAAAAGTGGGCAAGCGGATAAAAGTTTTTGCCTGCGAAACCAGGCCCTTATTGCAGGGTTCGCGCCTGACTGCCTGGGAACTTAAGCAGGGCGATATTGACGTTACGGTTATTTGCGATAATATGGCAGCGACACTTATGCAGCAGGGTAAAATCGATAAGGTAATTGCCGGCGCTGACCGGATTGCCGTAAACGGCGATACAGCTAATAAGATCGGGACTTACAACTTAGCAGTTTTAAGCCAATACCACCGCATCCCTTTTTACATTGCCGCTCCCGCGTCCACCTTTGATTTAGCCGCCAAAAGCGGTAAAGATATTCCGATTGAGCAGCGTAATCCGGATGAAGTCAGGAAGTTATTATTTAAAAAAGAAGTTGCGCCGGCGGGAGTAAAGGTTTTTAATCCTGCTTTTGACGTCACGCCGCATAATTTAATCAGCGCGATGATTACGGATAAAGGGATTATCAGGCCGCCGTATAATAAAAACATTAAAAAATGGCACGCATAAAAGATATAGGCGAATTCGGCTTAATCGAGAGGTTCAGGAAATTAATCAAGACGGATGCCTCCGTGGTAGAGGCAAGCGGAGATGACTGCGCGGTTTTAAAGCTGGATAAATCCAATTACCAGCTTTTTACCTGCGATATGCTCATAGAAGACGTAGATTTTACCTTGAAAGATGACCCGTATCTTATCGGCAGAAAGGCAGTTGCCGTGTCGCTCAGCGATATTGCCGCCTGCGCGGGCCAGGCGCGCTATTGCGTTATTTCTTTGGGGCTGCCTAAAGATACGCCGCTTAAATTCGCAGATAAGCTTTTTAAGGGGATGCTGGATATCTCCCGCAAGTATAAGGTTAATCTTGTCGGCGGAGATTTAAGCCGCAGCAATAAAATTACTATTGACGTGAGCATGCTTGGCCGGGTAGAAAAAAAGCACCTGGCTTTAAGGAGCGGGGCGCTTCCGAACGATATTATCTTTATGACCGGAGAACTCGGGGGCTCTATTTCAGGCAAACACCTTACCTTTACCCCGCGCCTGAAAGAGGCAAGATTTTTAGCCCGTAACTTTAAAATCAACGCTATGATTGATATCTCTGATGGCCTGGCGCAGGATTTACGGCATATATTAGATAAGAGCGGAGTAGGGGCGGTAATCTACGCGGATTTAATCCCGCTAAGCAAAGGAACGCCCGGTTTATCCGCTGCCTTGCATAGCGGAGAGGATTTTGAACTCCTTTTTACGCTTCCCCGGCGGGAAGCCCGGAAATTACTAAAAAGAAAGTTAACCGGCTTCAGTCCCATCGGAGAGATAATGCCGAAAGAATACGGGTTTAAATTAGTGGATAAAAAAGAGCGGTTGGTTAATGTCGCTCCGCAAGGTTTTAGGCACTTTTAAATGCAGATAATCTCTCAATCAGTTAAGGACACTTTACATTTAGGCAGGTTGCTCGCCAGGCTTCTTACGGCAGGGGATATCATTTGCCTCACAGGGGAACTTGGCTCAGGCAAAACCGTATTTACCAAAGGTATTGCCGAAGGCCTGGGCGTAAATCAGGCTAAGGTTACCAGCTCTTCGTTTATTCTCATCCGCCAGCACCTGGAAGGGAAAGTCCCGCTCTATCACTTTGACCTTTACCGTCTGCAAAAGCCTGGTGATTTGGCCGCCGTAGGGTATGAGGAATACTTATACGATGAAGGCGTCGCGGTTATTGAGTGGGCGGAGAAGTTAGATTGTCTTATGCCCAGGGAACATCTTATGGTAGAATTATCCTATCGGGGAGAAAATAAAAGGCTGCTTAAATTTTCCGCGACTACCCCGCGTTATAAAAAATTACTTAGAGTATTAAATGAAAATCTTAGCCATTGATACTGCCACTAAATTTTTGTCGCTGGGTATTTATGTTGACGGCTCGTTCTATGAATATAACCTGGAGACAGGGCCGAAATTATCATCGCTTTTAGCGCTGACCATTAAGAGAACGCTGGATGCCCTGGGGTTAGGCATAAGCGATTTGGATTATTTTGCCTGCGGCCTGGGCCCCGGTTCTTTTACCGGTATGCGCGTGGGCTTAAGCGCGATGAAGGCCTTAAGCTGGGTAGCGCGTAAGCCGTTAATCGGCGTATCTACTCTGGATATCCTGGCGCTGAACGCGGGAGCGACCAGCCGGATGATTATACCGGTGGTTGACGCCAGGAGAAGCCTTATTTACGCCTGTTTTTACCGGAATACAGGCAATACCCTGAAGAAATTATCTCCCTACATGCTTATTGCAAAAGAGGAATTATGCGAGAAGATAAAATCTCCCAGCCTGCTCTTCGGGGATGCGCTTAATTTATACCGGGATGATATTTTAAAGCATACCGGTAACGCGGCTCTTCTGGATAAAGACCAGTGGTATCCCAAGGCCCATAATATCATCAAACTTGCCTTGGCCCGGGTTAAAAATAAAAAGTTTGCTAACCTTTCTAAAATCAACCCGATTTATATTTATCCTAAGGAGTGCCAGGTTAAAAGGAAGAAATAATATGCCTACCATAAAGCAAATCGGATACCGGCCGACCTGGGCTGAGATCAATCTGGATAACCTGGAGCATAACTTCTTCCAGATAAAAAAGAGGCTTGACCCCCACACCAAAATCTTAGTCACCGTTAAGGCGGACGCCTATGGCCATGGCTTAATCCCTGCCTCCGAGAGGCTTGAACGTTGCGGAGTAGATTTCCTGGGGGTTGCTTCGATAGACGAGGGGATAGTTTTAAGAAAGGCCGGCATCAAGAGCCCGATACTGGTCCTGGGGCTAATACTCAAAAGCGACCTCTTGCCGCTTTTTGAGTATGACCTCGCTATTTCTGTTTGCGACGAGGAATTAAGCAACGCTTTAAATAATAAGGCCCGGCAGCTTGGCAAGAAAGCAAAAGTGCATATCAAGGTAGATACCGGGATGGGCCGCATCGGTATCCCGCACTATGACGCCTGTAAACTGGCCAGGAAGATTTATGGCCTTAAGCATATAGAAACAGAAGGTATTTTTACGCATTTCGCTTTTGCCGATATGAATAAGAAATTTACTTTTTACCAGATAGATTTATTTGATAAGCTTATCAGGAAATTAACCGGCGCAGGGATAAATATTCCCCTGGTGCATGCCGCCAACAGCATGGGCATACTTGATTATAAACACAGCCATTTTAATATGGTCAGGCCGGGGCTGGTGATTTACGGCCTCTACCCGAAAGAAAATTTAAAGGTCAACCTTAAACCGGTTTTAAGCTTAAAGACTAAAATAATCTTTGTTAAAAAAGTCCCCGCCGGCAGCGGTATAAGCTACGGGCATGAGTATGTTACGTCAAAACCCGCCAGGATTGTTACCCTGCCCATCGGCTACGGGGACGGTTATCCGCGCAACCTTTCCAATAAGGCCCCTGTTTTAATCGGCGGAAAACGTTTCCGCATCTGCGGCAGGATATGCATGGACCAGATCATGGTTGATGTCGGCAATGCCCCGGTAAGAATAGGAGACGAAGCAGTCCTCATCGGTAGCCAGGGTAAAGACAAAATCACCGCCGAAGAGCTGGCCGGCCTTTGCGGGACCATTCCTTATGAAATTGTTTGCGGTTTAGGCAGCCGTATCCCGAGGGTTTCTGTTTCTTAAGGAAGGCGGCTGATTAAAAGAAGGCTAAAAGTCAGGGCAGTCAGGTGCGCTGAAGAAACCGCCATAATCGGAGTGAATATCCCGCCGCGGCCTAGCGCAATGAAGACCGCGTCAAGTATATAATACAAAAATCCCACGACAATCGAAATACCGATAGAAGAGAGGCCGGTGGCGCGTTTATGTATCATCAGCGAGAAAGGTATCCCCAATAAAATGATAATGAGGCTGGTGAAAGGAGAGGCAAACTTTTGGTAGAGGTCTATTTTTAAGTTACGGATTACCGTTGTCGCTCCGCTCTTGGATAATTTCCAGATATAACTATCCAGTTGGGCAATGGTCATATGTTCCGGCCGCTGCCTCTGGGCGAGGAAGTCAGACGGCGTCTCGGGTATATTCATTATTTCTTCTTCCAGGTAGAGCGGTTCTCCCACGATCTGCCCGTTATAATCAAAATCATAGGTAATCGACTGGTAAAATTTCCAGAGCCCGTCTTCATAGACGCCCTTATTGGCGACGATCTTACGGGTTAAATTCTGCTTTTCATCCTGCTCGAGTATAATCACGCCTTCCATGATCGCGGTAGAGGGGTAAAATTCATTGATAAAGAAAAGCCTGTTTTTCAAGCCGTACATAGATAAATTGATCAGAGAGTCCGTCTTTATTTCTTTTCTATCCTTCTTGCGTTCATCCATCTTCGCCTGCAGCTTCTGGGTAGTCAACATCGCCGCGGGGGCAAAACGGTCATTGATCCAGAATACAAGCAAGCTGATAAGCACCCCGAAGATGATCACGGTCTTGGTAATATAAAAAATACTCAGGCCCGAGGCGCGCATAGCGATGACTTCATTATTGTGGTTTAGCTTACTGAAGGTATAAAGCGTACTCAGGAGGCAGGCGAAGGGCGCTACCTGGACAAACATGGTCGGCAGGTTATTCAGATAAAACTGGATAAGGAGCGTGTAATGTATCTGGTTTTTAAGGATATCCTCAAGCCGCGATAAGACATCAATAATCACATACATAAAGAGAAAGACGAACACGCAGGAAACAAAAATAGAGACAACGGATTTTAAGATATAGCGGTCTAAGATACGCATAATTTAAAGGTTAAGAATGAGCCCAGCGCCCCGAATAATATATTGGGGAGCCACATGGCCAGGGCGGGGTTAAAACCTCCCTCCATTGCCAGGGCTTCGCAACCGACAAGCAGAGGGTAATATACCACGATGATGAGTATGGCGATGCCGATATTGATGGATTTTTCCCTGCGCCGGGTGATGATGGCCAGGGGCGCGCCCATCAGCACAAAGATAAGGCAGGAAAAGGCGAGGGTCAGTTTCTCGTGTATCTCGGTAACCAGGGGCGCCGGGTTGATATTCTCTTTTCTTAATTTCGCGATTTCAGTGTTTAACTCGCTGATGGTCATGTCTTTATATTTCTTTTCTATATTCTGTTTCTTTTGCGCGTCAGCCATATTCAAATTCATGAAATAAGTCCTGAAATTAAGCTTATAAAAGTTAGTCGGGTTGCTCGGGTCCGGTTCATCGCTTGTCCCGTCCATTAATTTTAGCTTGATGGTGTTATTCTCCGGGACAGCGATAAATTCGCCGCTCTTGGCGACGATGGTGCGCGTAGGCCGGTCATCCCCTTGAGGCTCGTAGATGCGCACGTTAAGCAGCTTGTTATTCTTCTGGTCTACCTTATAAATGAAGAGTATATATTTCTGGAAAGAATTGATAAAGACTCCTTCTTCAAAGGCGGCAGTAGGGTTTTTTACGCCTATTTCAATCAGGGTCTTGCGGTAGGCATAATGCGCGTAGGAGGCGGCCCGGTCGTTGAATAAAGCCAGGCCCAGGCTTAAGATCAGGCCCACAGTCAGTAACGGCAGTATAAGCTGGAAAAGATTTATGCCGCTGGCCCTGATGGCGATGATCTCGTTATCGCTGGATAACCTGCCCAGGGACATGAGCACCGCAACCAGGACGGAAATGGGCAAGGCATAGGTGAATATATAGGGGGCCATCAGCACGAATATCTTCATTACGCTGACAATATCCACTCCCTTATTGATGACCAGGTCCGCTATCTTTTTAATGTTGCCCACGATGACCATGACAAAGCTCAAAACCCCCAGGGTCATCAAGAACGGCCCGGTAAATTCCTTTAACAGGTAATTGCGCAGTATTTTCATCGTTTAATTAGCCAGTGTTAAGACGAATACGATATTCGCCCCGGCGCCTTTTAAGGCCGCGGCGGCCGCCGAAGAAGTCGCACCTGTTGTCAGGACATCATCGACGATAAGCACGTTTTTATCCTTTAAATCCGTATCCTTTGCGACGCGAAAACTCTCCCGCATGTTTAAAAAACGCCTTTCATTGGCAAGCCCGGTCTGGGTTTCCGTCGGGCGGGTTCGTATAAGCAGGCTGCTTTTTAAGCCCTTATTGAATTCAGCGGCGATGTGCCTGCTTAAAGCCTCTGCCTGGTTAAATTCTCTTTCGCGCTCCCTGGCCTTATGCAGCGGTATAGGGACGATAAAATCCATATAATCGATAGGAAAGTCGTATTCCCTGATAAAATCAGCCATCATCCTGCTTAAAGGCCCGGCCAGGTGCGCCTTACCTTTATATTTAAACTCATGGATTAATTCCTTAAGCACGCCTTCGTATAAGCAGGGGCTAAAGGCGCGGTCAAAATGCAACTTAGTCTTTAAGCAAGCGGAGCAGATATTCTTATTCCGGTTATCCTTCTCAAGGTGCCTGCCGCAGCTGTGGCAGAAGGGAGGCACATTTTTTTTAATCTTAAGCCGGCAGCGGCTGCAAATGTATTCTTCCGGGCTCTGCGCGTCAAGCCTGCCTTTGCAGCCCAGGCATATCTTAGGATACGCGATATCCCTTAATACCCTGATAAAACGACGCAACATGGACATATGATAACAGCTAATTTATTAAAAGTCAATCCTTCGGCTAGGCTCAGGATTGATGGTGAGCAAAGTGAACCATCAAAAGCAAAAAATTTTGAGTTGTTAAATATGGCGATAATGCTATAATAAATGCCGATTATCAAGGAGGAAAATAATGCATAACAAGAAATTTATCCAGATACTGGTTTTAATCGGCCTGGCCTATATCTACCTGATGATGGGTAACGGCATTGTCAGCCTCACTAATCCCGACGAGGTTTTTTATCTCCAGACAGCCAAAGAGATGGCGCAGCAGGATACCTGGATAACCCCGTACCTCTTCGGCCAGCCCCAGTTTGAGAAGCCTATTTTTTTATACTGGATGCTGCGCGCAAGCATCGGAATTTTTGGCAATACCCCTTTTGCCGCGCGCCTGCCTGCGGCATTCATCGCCATCCTGGGCGTAGTCGCGGTATATCTGTTAAGCTTGATCGGGTTTAAGGATGATAAAAAAGCATTCTTTTCCGGCCTGGTCCTGATCTCCTGCGGTTTTTATATCGGCTTAGCCAGGAGTGTCTTTACCGATATGATTTTTTCCGTATTTATCCTCTTTGCGCTCTTGTCATTTTACTGGGGCTATACTTATCCCTCCAGGAAGGGCGCAGGGCTCATCTTATTTTCCGTTTCTTGCGCCCTGGCGGTTTTAACTAAAGGGCCGCTCGGCCTCTTGATACCGCTATTGGTTATCCTCGCATTCCTCTTCATTAAAAAGGAGCTCAGGTTTTTATGCTGCGGTTATTCTTTATGGGGTTTACTGGTTTTTAGCGCCATCGCCTTACCCTGGTATATTTTGATGGAGGCTAAATACGGCGCCAGCTTTAACCGCGAGTTCTTTTATAACGACCACTTTGTCCGCCTCATTAAAGCCGAGCATCCGGGAAACGACACCTGGTATTTTTATCCGATGACCCTGATCGGCCCGATGTTTCCCTGGAGCCTGTATACTTTAATTGCCCTGGTTTACCTGGCCAGGGGGATAAGGCGCGGTATGGATACCTTTACTCTTTTCTTGGGCGTTTGGATAGCCGCGGTCCTGCTGATTTTTCAATTCGCGCATTCAAAATTAACCAGCTATATCTTTCCGCTTTTTCCGGCGCTTGGCCTGGTTACCGCGGATTTTATTTGCAGCCGGGCCTTATTCACCCGAAGCCCCAGCCGCGCGTTTTATATCGCTTCCCTGGTTATGACGGCAGTTATTTTACTGGTCCCCATAGGCTTAATCGTCGCCCTGCCGAGTTATGCCATGTACCTCGGCTCAACCATACCTGTTTATGCCCTGGCCGTGGCATTATTCAGCTTAGGCCTGTTTTCCCTGGTCTTTGTCCTGCATAAGAGGTTCGCGGGGTTTACGTTTACGTTATTTTTCCTGCTCTTGATAATTTTGTTAGGCGCGGCTTCCGTAAGCAAGGATGTTGAGCCGTATGTATCTTCTAAGCCGGCTGCCGAATACCTGATGAAGAATTATCCTGTTAAGGGCCCGATTATCTGCTCAAAGTTTTTTGTCCGGGGAGTGCGTTTTTATACCGATAAAGAAGTTGCCGCCGTGGATATCCCCGGCACAGAATACTTTAGCCCGCATCCCATACCTTTCTTAAATTCTGACTCCGAGGTGAGGGAGTTCCTGGGTAAACAGCCGGTTACCTATGGGATCCTCAAGAAGGGCAACGTCATAGACTTCAGGCGCTTGACGGAGAATTATTTTAAATTTGAGATACTAAAACAAATCGGTAATGAATACGTGGTAAGGATTTCTTCTTTGCAATAGTGTTATTGTGTAGTAGAATAAATCTGTTATGGGAACAGATATAAAAGAGTTAAAAAAACAGTTGTTAGACCTGCTGCATAAAGAGGCCTTGAGGAAGGGAAACTTTGTCCTTTCCAGCGGCAAGACGAGTAATTATTATCTTGACGGCCGGGTGATTACCCTCACTCCCGAAGGCGCGTATCTAGTCGCGAGCATTATCTTAGAGATGATCAAGGATAGAAAGATAGACGCGCTCGGCGGCCCGACGCTGGGAGCGGACCCGATCGCAGGGGCAGTCGCTACGCTTAGCCATATCAAAAACATCCCCCTCAAAACATTTATCGTCAGAAAAACGGTAAAAGAGCACGGGGCCGGCCGCCAGGTCGAAGGCCCTGCGTTAGAGAAGACAAGTGAAGTTATCCTGGTTGATGACGTGGCGACTACCGGAAAAGCGCTGATTGAAGCCAAGCGCGCCCTGGCTCAGCTGGGTATAACCGCGCGGGAGGCCATCGTTATCGTGGATAGATGCGCAGGCGCTAAAGAGAACCTGGCAAAAGAAGGCCTGACTTTAACCTCCATATTTACCGTAAAAGACTTCGGCCTTTAGGGACCTTAGAAAACCTTGTGCGAAAAAATAAAATAGTAGTGGTCGGTGCAGGCCCTGCGGGAATGATGGCCGCGATAAAAGCCGCCAGCCTTGGCCAGGAAGTAATTCTCATCGATAAAAATCCCATCTTAGGCAAAAAACTCCTCCTTAGCGGCAAAGGCCGCTGCAATCTCACCAACGCAAGCGAGCCGGATGCATGCTTAAAAAGATTTTCCCGTAACGGGCAGTTCTTAAGGGATGCCTTCAAGAAATTTTTTAACCGGGAACTGATGGATTTCTTTCAAAGCCGGGGCCTGGCCCTTAAGGTAGAAAGGCAGCAGCGTGTATTCCCGGTTACGGACAGCTCAAGCAGCATAGTGGACGTGCTGAAGAAAGAACTGGCGCAGCAAAAAGTAAAAGTCATCCTTAAGTCAAAAGTAAAGGATATCCTGGTAAAAGATAAGCAGATAGAAGGCCTCTACCTGGAAAGCGCCGAATTTATTCCTTGCGCTAAACTGATCCTGGCTACGGGCGGAGCCTCTTACAGCTTTACCGGCTCAACCGGCGAGGGCTTAAAAATAGCGGAAAGATCAGGCCACCATATCGTTCCGTTGCGGCCGGCCCTGGTGCCGCTTGAGATAAAAGAGAAATATGCTAAAATTTTAGAAGGGCTGACGCTAAAAAATATCCGCATCAGGGCCTGCGCCGGAAAAAACGCGTTTGCCTCCGAGGTCGGCGAGCTGCTCTTTACGGGTTTTGGCATTTCAGGGCCCTTAGTCCTTACCCTAAGCGGTAAAATCGTAGATTGGCTTAAAGATA
>JAQUAP010000062.1 GCA_028687205.1 Candidatus Omnitrophota bacterium | reverse complement strand
CATGGTTAAAATGGCGGCAGTGGCGCCGATAACTCTCCAGAACATAGGGTAACATTATAATACTAAATATGGGGGAAAATCAAGTTTTATTTGGCTTCTAACTTCTTTATTTGCAAGGTAATAAATAAGAAATTGGCCTTAGAAAGGAATGCTAAAACCCGCTTCAACTCCCAGCTCTTTTTGGATGGCTTTTAAGCGGATAAAAACCCGGGGTTCCAGCGCATTTAGCAGGCTGTAACTGTAGGTAAGCGTGATTCCCAACGGCTCTCCCCTTCTGTCTTTAAGGCTAAAGACAAACTTATTACGCTCAAAAGTTAGTTCCGCGCCAAACTCGGCTTCCTGCACCTTATGGTTGCCATAATCCATGCTAAAAATCAACCCTAAGTTACGCTTAAATTTCCACTCCCCGTAAAGAGTGATTAAGCGGTAATCCGGGCCTTTAGGCTGCCGCAGGCCCATACCCACGCGGTATTTTATGGCCTTATCCTGGGGATAGATATTGGGATTTTCAAGCTGCACCTTGAAATCAAACCGCGCGTCAGGGCTGTGCGCTAAAATATAGACCAGCTTATGGCGGGAATCGATTTTCCAGAAGCCTTTAAAGGTAAAACTCTGGTTTATTTTTGATTTTGTCGCCAGGCGGGTTTTGGTGTAGGTATATTCGAGCTGCTGGTTTTTGTTCAGCTGCCAGCCGGCTTTAAAGATGAGCTCGTCGGGAAAAGCCTTCTTTTCAACCTGAAAAACCAGCCGGTTAGCCTCGTCTGCCTGCCAGGCGCCGCTGAGCTTAAGGATGCGTAAAGTCTGGCGGGATACTACCTCAAAAGCTAAAATATTATTATCAACTGAAATTATATCGCCTTTTAAGACCAGCCGTTCACCTTCAGACTGCTCGGCCGTTTTGCTTAATTTAAGTTCAAGGTCATGGTTGGCATTTAGACTCCAGCTGCCTTCAAAAACCAGTTTTTTGGGCAGGTTATAAATGGCACGCCAGCGGGGCGGCTCATTTAACCAGTATTCCAGTTGATTGTTCTTATTTACGCTGAATATACCGCATGGCGTAAGGGGAGTTTTGGATTTGGGGGATTTGACGAGTAGCTGATTGCGGGAGTCTATGGAATATTTAAGCTTCATAAAGCTAAAATAAAGGGGACGTTTCTATTTTTCTATTACCTGATTGCCAGGAAAATAGAAACGTCCCCTTTATTCTTTTTAAATAATAATCTTTAGGAACCTGCGGGAGCCGGCTTTAAGGATACCGGGTGCTTGAGGGACAAAATCTTCCTTCTCTATTTTTTGATTATTAAAGGTTACCGCGCCCTGCTTAATCAGCCGGCGGGCAACATTACCGCTGGAAGCTAACCTGCTTTCGGTAAGGATAGCCACGATATTCTTCTTGCCATCGGTTCTATATTCCGGCATCTCCTGCGGGATTTCTTTCCGGGAAAATACGCGCTCAAACTCCGCGGCTTCTTTTTCGGCAGCTGCCTTGGAATGGTACTGGGTGATGATAATTTTGGCTAAATTTACCTTTGCCTCTTTAGGATGCATTTTCTTAATCGCGTCCATATTTTCAGCGGTCAATAATTCATAGTATTTAAGCATCAGCCCGTCGGAAATTGACATGATCTTGCCGAAGATATCCTTTGCCGGCTCATTTATGCCGATAAAGTTAGCGAAGGACTTGCTCATCTTCTGTACGCCGTCAGTCCCCTCTAAGAGCGGCATGGTGATGACTACCTGCTGCGGCTGGTTAAAATCCTTTTGGAAATCGCGCCCGACCAGGAGGTTGAATATCTGGTCTGTGCCGCCAAGCTCTATGTCCGCTTCCAGAACCACCGAATCATACCCTTGCATAAGCGGATACATAAATTCAAGGATAGAGATATTCTCTCCGTTGGCATGGCGCTTTTTAAAATCATCGCGGGCGAGCATCTGGGAGACCGAAGCGTGGGTAGTCAGCCTGAGCATATCCACCACGGACATCTTATCAAACCACTTACTGTTAAAAACTATTTTGAGCTTCTTGATATCTAAGATTTTAGAGACTTGTTTCTTATAAGTCTCGGCATTACGGCTGACTTCGGCCTTAGTTAATTGTTTCCTGGTCTCTGACCTGCCGGTAGGGTCGCCGATCTGGCCGGTAAAATCACCGATAAGAAAATAGACTTCGTGGCCGAGGTCCTGGAACTGGCGTAGTTTACGCAGGAGTACCGTGTGCCCCAAATGTAAATCCGGCGCCGTAGGGTCAAAACCGGCCTTGACCTTAAGCGGCCGGTTTTCTCCGAGTTTTTTGCGTAATTCGCCCTCAGAGATTATTTCAACCGCCCCGCGCTTAATAATTTCTAACTGTCTAACGAGATCCATATCAACTCCCCTGGGGACGGTTCTCAAGTCAATCTTAAAGTGTCCCCTAAATGGGGACACTTTTGCTTTGAGTTGAGAACCGTCCCCGCTTTTAAATCCGAGCCGTTAATCCGATCTTGGCCTGCTCCACGTCCACCTTGATTATCTTAACCTGAATTTTGTCTCCGGGTTTTAGCTTGGAAACCGTATCCTTATCAATCTCGCTGGAATAAATCAACCCTTCCAGTTCATCTTCCAGCTTCACAAATACGCCGAAATCCGTAAGGCTAACCACCTCTGCTTCTAAAGCGGTCTCCAAAGGATATTTCTCGGCGATTTTCGGCCAGGGATTATCCTGCAGTTGCTTTAATCCTAACGCAATGCGCCTGTTTTGCGCGTCTACAGAAAGCACCTGCACATCGACTTTCTGCCCCTTCTTTAATACATCCTGCGGATGGCCGATCCTCTTGGTCCAGGACATATCCGAGACATGGATCATTCCTTCTAAGGAGCTGTCCAGCTCTACAAATGCCCCGTAATCGGTAAATCCACGCACCTTGCCGGATACAGTGCTTCCTTGCGGATATTTTACTTCGGCCTCTAACCAGGGATTCTGCTCCAGCTGTTTTAAACTGAGCGAAATCCGGCGCGAATCCTTATCTACGCTGATAATCTGCGTTTCAAGCATATCACCGACGGCAAACATCTCGCCCGGATTATTGATCCTTTTAGTCCAGGATATTTCAGAGACGTGGACTAAACCCTCAATGCCTTTCTCTAGCTCCACGAATACGCCGTAAGGAAGTATGTTTACGACTTTTCCTCTTACCTTTGAACCGACAGTGAATTTACTCACGATATCCGCCCAGGGGTCAGGCATTCTTTGCTTGAGGCCGAGAGATATCTTTCCGGCTTCCCTGTCCAGGTTAAGGATAACCACTTCAATCTTATCGCCTAAAGCGACGATTTCTGAAGGGTGGCTTATCTTTGACCAGGACATATCCGTGATATGCAAAAGCCCGTCCACTCCGCCCAGGTCAATAAAAGCCCCGAAGTCGGTGATGGCCTTGACGCTGCCGGAAGCGACGCTGCCGATTTTTAATTCCTGCCAGATCCTGTCCTTGGCTACGTCTTTTTCTTTTTGCACTGCTTCCCGGCGGCTTAAGATGATACTGCGCCGCAGGTTATTCACCTTGACAATTTTAAACTGGAACGGTTTATAGAGTATATCTTTGTCCGCGATATTTTTAAAAGCGGAAAGCGAGAGGGGCAGGAACCCTTCAATCCCCATAACATCGACGAGAAATCCGCCCTTTACCTTTTTCACCGGCCGGCCCTCTACCAAAGTGCCGTCATGGGAAAATTTGACAATCTTATCCCAGCCTTGGATGCTGATGGCTTTTTCGCGCGACAAAACGATATTGCCGGCGTCATTCTCTATCGACTCAAGGTAAAATTCTAATTCTTTACCTACCTCTAAATCCTGCTGGCTGAATTCCGTTATCGGCACAATCCCCTCGGATTTAAAACCGACATCCACTAAGACCTCTTTTGACTTTATGGAGACTATCTTTCCGGTCACCACATGTCCTTCCTTGATAATCTTAATACTATCATTATAAAGCTGTTCTAATTCCGAATGCGTATCTGATTTTATTTCTGACATTTTTAAAGTTCTCCTTTATATTTTATTTTTTAGATTTTATGCTCTAACTATTTATTATTTATTTGCTAAATTTTTAATCTTAGCCATTATCGCTTCGGAAATTTCGCGATAAGGCTTCCCCCTTTCTATGTGAATTTCTTGACCAAACCTGACCCTTACCTTTACCGGACGTAAAAATTTAGCCCCTTTTGGCAGGGCTTTTTCTGTTCCGGATACAAATGCCGGTATTACCGGGACATTTAATTTATCCGCCAGGAACCCGGCTCCCGGTTCAGGATTAATAAATGCGTTTTCTTTTTCACGCCGCGAACCCTCCGGAAATAAAGCCAACCCCTTACCTGAAGCAGCATTACGGATAGCGGTCTTTATGGCTGACGGATCCGGAGCGCCGCGCTTTACCGGTATGACACCGACTGCCTTAAGCCACCGGGCAAGCAAAGGATAGTCAAATAAGGTATCCTTAGCCATAAAACTCACCTCGCGCGGGCAGGCTGTACCGACGGCAATAGGGTCTAAATAACTAAGGTGGTTACTGACTAAAATAAAACCTCCTTTTTCAGGGATAAATTCTCTTCCCTGGAATTCAATACGGAACAATAGCTTGGATAATATAAGCGCTAGCCATCTGCTGAACCTATACGTCATTTTCTAAAATCAGCTTCTTACCGAGACCTAAAAGTTTATTTGCCTGCGCCAGGCTCTGCGGGCTTTCAGCATAAATGCGCATAATCGGCTCAGTCCCTGAACCGCGGAACATCAGCCAGCTAAGGTCTGCGCAGATCAATTTTATCCCGTCGGATTCATTGATCCGGATGACTTGCTTACCCAGCAACTCTCCCGGTAAATTTTCTTTCTTCGGCTCAACGCGCCTCTCTAAATGCAGGTCCTCGCGCACGTAATAATATTTCCCGAACTGTTTTTCGCTTTCATTTAAAATTTTAAGCATATTTTTATTCCGGTAAACCATCATCTCAATCAGCAGTAAACCGGCCATGCTTCCGTCGCGCTCGGGGATATAACCCTTTACGCCCATTCCGCCTGCCTCTTCTCCTCCGGCAATGATATCCTCGGTCTCCATGAGGTTAGAGATATATTTAAAACCTACCGGCGTCTCGTAGAGTTTGATCTTTAAAAAATCAGCGATGTTATCCATCATCATTGTCCCGCAAACGGTCTTAACCAGGCCTCCGGACCAGCCGCGATCCTGGTTTAAATGTAACGCCAGGAGCCCTAATATCTTCTGCGGATGGATGAATACTCCGCCGGGAGCAACCGCGGCAATCCTGTCGGCGTCTCCGTCAAGGGCGATGCCTAGGTCAAACTTTTCTGATTTAACGCGCTGTTTTAATTCTTCCAGGTTCTCTTCAATCGGCTCCGGTCTGCTGCCGCCGAAAGAAGGATTGATGGTATTGCGCATAAATTCCACTTTTATCTTGGTGCCTTTTAAGATCTGGGCGATAAAGCTGTCTCCCGAGCCATACATCGCGTCAACTAAAACTTTGAATTTTTTATTTCTTATTTTTTTAAGATCTATGTAATTCCGGATGAACTTAACGTAATCTTTGGTCAGGTCATTTTTTTCGATAGCAACAGCCTGGCTGCTGTCTTGCGCAGGCGTATTTTTACCTAAAAGATTTTCAATCGCTTTAGTCACTTCAACCGGCGCAGCGCCCCCCGAAGGCATCTTGATTTTAAAGCCGTTATATTCTGCCGGGTTGTGCGAGGCGGTAATCATAACCCCTAAGTCCATTTTTAAATCCCGGGTAGCCAGGCTCAATGCCGGCGTTGGAACAGCCCTGTCCGAAAGCACGACTTTAATGGCGTTATTGCCTAAAACTTCGGCTACCAGGGCGGCGAACTTATCCGACATAAAACGCGTATCAAAGCCGATAACCACCTTTTTATCCCTGCCCAGGTAATCCGCGACTGCCTGGGATAAAATTTTCAGGTTTTTAAAATTATATGTATCTCCTATCACTGCCCGCCAGCCGTCTGTCCCGAATTGAATCTCGTTATTTCCCTGCATTTCTGATCCTTTCTATGGCTTTCTTTTGGTCTTTAGCGCCGAAGATATAGGAACCTGCGGCTAAGATATTGGCGCCGGCCCTGACTACGCCCGCAGCAGTTAAATCATTTATTCCTCCGTCTACGGCAATATCTCCTTTATAAATCGCGCGCAACTGCCTGATTTTACCGATTGCCGACGGGATAAAGCTCTGGCCGCTAAAACCCGGGTTAACTGACATCACTAAAACAAAATCAGCGTATTTTAATACCGGCTTAATCTTGGCTAATGGCGTAGACGGGTTAAGCGATATGCCGAACTTTACGCCATTCGCTTTGAGTTTAGAACTTAAGGTTTTAAGCTTAGCGCCTGAGATTGTTTCTATATGCACGGTAAGCATATCGCTTCCGGCATGCGCAAAGGCATCCGTATACTTTTGCGGATTTTTAATCATTAAATGCACATCCAGTGGCAATTTGGTGCACTTACGGATATATTTTACCGCTGCCGGGCCGATGGTGATATTCGGGACGAAATGCCCGTCCATAACGTCAATGTGCAGCATATCCGCGCCGGCTTTTTCGACTTTTTTTATCTCTTCGGCTAAGCGGCTAAAATCCGCGGATAATAATGAAGGAGCGACTTTTATTTTCATTTATACAGCCATTTTTTATTAATATAATTAAAGACGCTTTCCGGGACTAAATAACGGAACGACTTATTTTCTTTGATGCAGCGGCGCACCTCAAATCCCGAAACATCCACCGCTCTTATCCCGAGCGTCTGGATATAGGCCGGAATTTTTTCTAAGGGGTATCCCGGGCGCGTAGCCGCGACAAACTTGACCATTTTATTAATCTCGGCCA
>JAQUAP010000004.1 GCA_028687205.1 Candidatus Omnitrophota bacterium | reverse complement strand
AGGTTGCCGGGGTTAATATATTTTTTAAGGAGAGGGCGATCATTTTTGCCTTTTGCGAGGCTACATCAAGTAGATAACCGTTATTCAACGGCGAGAGGTTAAAATCAAAACCTTCAACCGGATAAGGATCAATATCAAATGCCCGGCAGAAACAGACTTCTTTAAAGTGCGGGCAGTCGCTGGCGATAAGTAAGGTATTATCCCTCCTTGCCTTATAAAACGGGTCTACCTCGTCACCCCCTAAAAATACAAAATCCTGCACTTTCAAGGAAAAAATATCGCAATTTTTTATTCCGCAGAGCGCCTGGGGCCTTTCTTTAGCATTAGCGAGCTCTTCCTTGTAATGCGCGAAAAAGGCGCGGGTCGGCTCTACGGCGCGGTATTCGTTAAAGACTATCTCTTCTTTTTCAACCTGGGAAAAATTCTTCAGGTAATAATCATCGGTAGGAAGGACCGGCTTACAGTCGTAGGCGTATTTAAGCGGAGACTCCGCCTTAACCGGAACATACAGCTCATATTCCTGGGCTATATGCTCATAGAATTTAAACAGGTCTTCGTTCTTTAGAAAATAGGTCTCCATTTATGGCTTGGCAAGCCTCTCCTTAACTAAATCGCTGACTAACTTGCCGTCTGCCTGTCCGGCTATTTTCGCGTTGACCTCTTTCATAACCTTGCCCATATCTTTCATACCGCTTGAGCCGGTGGCAGCCACAACCTCTTCAATTATCTTACTGATTTCATCTGCGGAGATCTCGGGAGGAAGGTAGGTCTTTAAAATCTCCAGCTCCTTCTTTTCTTTTTCCGCCATCTCAAGGCGCGCGCCTTTGGTAAATTGCTCGATAGAATCCTGGTGCTGCTTGATCTGTTTCTTGATCACCGTGATTGTCTCGCTGTCATCCAGCGCCTTTTTCTTTTTAGCGACTGCCAGGTTCATCATATCCGCCCTTAAAAAACTCAATACCGAACTCCTTAGGCTATCCCTGGCCTTCATTGCCTCTTTGTAATCATTAAGGATCTTTTCTTCTAACATACGCCCTCCCGTCTAAAACAATGTGCATTTTTTAAAGTGCGCCATCCGTTTATTTAAATCTTTCAGCGTAAGCCTGGCTGTCCTGTTTAAGCCAAAGTCTTCAATATTAAAAGAGGCGGCAATGGTGCCTAAGACAAGTGCCTTTCTGATATTCTGCATATTGATTATTTTGGCTTTGGCTAAATAACCCATAAAGCCTCCGGCAAAAGTATCGCCTGCTCCGGTAGGGTCGATTACTTTCTCCGCCGGATACCCCGGGAGCGAGAAGACGAATTTATCGCTATAGAATAAAACCCCGTGCTCACCCTTTTTTATCAAAATCATCCTAGGGCCGAATGAGCGCAGGCGCTTGGCTGCCTGGATCAAGTTATGCTCCTGAGATAGAGAACGCGCCTCCTGGTCATTAGCCACGTAAATATGCACCTGCTTTAATAAACGCAAAAGCGATTTGCGTTTATTATTTATCCAGTAATTCATGCTATCCAGGGCGATTAGTTTGGGTGAACGCATATGCCCCAGGAGGTGCCGCTGTATATCCGGGTCAAGATTAGCCAGGAAAACGTGCTCTATTCTTTTCTGCTCTTCTGAAATCTTAGGTTTAAATGTGCTGAGGACCCCTAATTCGGTATTTAAAGTAATGGCGGTATTTAAATCGCCCCTGTATTCTCCTGACCACTGAAAAGTTTTTCCTGAAGCCTCACGGATAAGCGCGCTTAAGTTTATGCCTTTGGCTTCCAGAAATTCTATATGCCTTTCAGGAAAATCCCTGCCTACGATAGCTACGAGGTTCACTCTGGTAAAGAGGCGCGCGGCCATGGAAAAATGCACGGCTGAACCGCCGAGTATCTTTTTCCTGACGCCGTGCGGCGTCCTGACATTATCCAAGGCGACCGTGCCTAAAACAAGTATGCTCATCTTCCGCTATCTCTCCCGAAAATCCGTAATTTCCTGCTCTTTAGGTATTTTACAAAAAAATAACTTAAAGTTACTGCGCTAACCGCAATGAATAAGCTTCCGGCAATATCAATCACATGGTGCACGCCGGCGTACACCCTGGAAAAACCTACAAATAACGCCAGAATCAATAAGCTAAGGCTGGCGCGCCGGTCAAAAAGAAAAATTATCGCCGGAATAAGAGAAGCTAATAACATATGGTGTGAAGGAAAACCATTATCTGCCTTATGGGCGACCAAAGGCGCAAAATGCCCCAAGACAAAAGGCCGGGGATTATAGTAAATCCTGGCTGCGATTTCAAAGATAATCAGCGCAAGCGGCAGGCAGATACAGGTAATGAGTAAAATCTCTCTCTGCCTGGGTTTAGGCTGGGTGAAAAACCAGATAGAAGCAATTATAATTATGGCCAGGTATAAATATTGCGCGCCAAAAATAAAAATTAAATTGGTGGCCTCACTCATGACTCTTGAGGAATTCTTTTAGTGTATCCGGTAAATCCAGCCGCAAACAAAGCTGCTTTCCAGTCACCGGGTGCGTAAATTCTAGGCCCGAAGCGTGCAACATCAGCCGCTTGGCCTTAATTTTAAAATCGCGCCGGAAGGCATACTTGGCCTCGCCTAATATGGGATGCCCCAATTGCTTAAAATGAATCCTTATCTGGTTGGTACGGCCGGTTAAGGGGTTAACTTCTACAATAGCAAAATCTTTCCTTTTTGCAATAACTTTATAGCGGGTCGTAGCGCTTAAGCCCTCAATCCTGTTTTTAATCTCGCCCTGGTTTTTGGGCGGTGCCCCGCGGACAAAAGCGGTATAGGCTTTATTAACCCGGCGCTGCCGAAAGGCATCCATCATTTTTTGCTGGGTGGATTTATCTTTGGCGTAGATAATCAGGCCGGAGGTTTCCCGGTCAAGCCGGTGGCAGGGGTACAGGTTTAAAATGCTGGTAAGCGTGCGCTGCTCGTTTTTGGGGGTAGGCACGGTTAAAAGGCCGGATGGCTTATCTACTACCAGAAGCCATTGGTCTTCGTAGACTATGGGGATCATCCCGCTTTAAACTCCTGCTAAATTATCTCAAGCATCCGGTCGATCGCTTTTTTAGCGCGCTTACGGATATCGTCAGGTACTTTGACTTCTTCTTTTAATTCTTCCAGCGACCAGAGTATCTTCTCCTGCGTCGTGCGTTTCATATTCGGGCAGACTGCCCGCTCGGAAGCCGGATAAAATTCTTTCCCGGGGTTATCTTTTTTCAGGCGGTAAATCAACCCTACCTCTGTTCCGACAATCATCTCTTTGGCCTCGGTCTCCCGGGCAAACTTAGCCATCTGGCTGGTGGATAAAACCGCGTCCGCCATTGCCACAACAGGCGGCAGGCACTCCGGATGCACGATAACTTTTGCAAAGGGATGGAATTTTTTCTCGCGCTTGACGTCTTCGGGAAGGATCTTGATATGCGTCGGGCAAAAAGCATTCCAGGTAATAAGCTGCCGGCCTGTCTTCTTGGCGACAAAATCCGCCAGGTACTTATCCGGGACAAAAATAATCTCTTCTCTATCCTTTAGGGCATTAACCACGGCTACGGCGTTGGTGGAAGTGCAGCAATAATCCAGCTCGGCTTTGACTTCGGCGGAAGTATTCACATAACCCACCACCACTGCCTTGGGGTGTTCGCTTTTAAGTTTCCTCAAGTCATCGGCGGTGAGCATATTCGCCATCGGGCAACCCGCGTGCTTATCCGGCATAATTACCGTTTTTTCCGGCGAGAGGATGGAGGCAGTCTCGGCCATAAAATAAACCCCGCAGAATACAATGAGCTTGGCTTCGGTTTTAGCGGCAATCCGGCTCAATTCCAGGGAATCACCCCTGAAATCCGCCACATCCTGGACTTCCGGCAACTGATAGTTATGCACCAGGATTACGGCGTTACGCTTTTTCTTTAATTCTTTAATCTTCTCTTCTAAAACGCTACGTGCCTTAACCATTTTATTTTATAACCTTATCAATAATCGCTCCGCCTAAGACCCTGTCCTGTTGATAGAAGACTGCTGACTGTCCGGGAGTTACAGCGAATTGCGGTTGTTTAAAGCTAATTTTGGCTTTGGCTATCGGAAGCCAAACCACGGCCTTGCGGCCTGTGGTTTTTTTGCCGAAGGGGATAACCCATGCTCTGGCTTCTTTATGATTATACCTTATCTTGACCTTCAGGGCAACCTTCTTTTTTAGCGGGCGGAGAGCAAAATGCAGATCCCTGGTTAAAAACTCGCGCTGGCAAGCATCGGCTTTAGCACCGATGCATATTTGGTTGGTTTTGGGGTCTATTTTGGTTATATATACCGGATACCCTTTAGCGATCCCCAGGCCTTCGCGCTGGCCAATCGTATAATAGGCTATTCCCTTATGTTGGCCTACGATATTACCTTGAGTATCTACTACCGGCCCGGGCCGCATCTTCTTATTGATCCTTGCCCTTAAAAACGCGCGGTAATCATTATCCGGCAGAAAACAAATCTCCTGGCTGGCTTTCTTTTCGGCAACCGGCAATTTAAATTTGCGGGCTAAATCCCTGACCTCTTCTTTAGTATAATTACCGAGGGGAAAAAGTATAGCTTTAAGCTGCGCCTGGTTCAGGCGGTATAAAAAATAAGACTGGTCTTTCTTTAAATCTTTGGCTTTTCTTAACAATAAGCCGGAGGGAGTTTTAAGTATTCTGGCATAATGCCCTGTGGCTAAGAACTCCGCGTCTAAGGAGCGGGCCTTATCCAACAATTCTCCGAATTTAAGGTACTGGTTGCAGACGATGCAAGGGTTGGGAGTGCGGCCGGAAAGATATTCTTTACAGAAATACCTGATTACCCGCTCTTCCAGGGCCTTGCGCATATTCAAAACATAGTGCCTTATCCCTAATTTATGCGCTACGCGCTGGGCATCTTCTACTCCCCGCAAACTGCAGCAACCGCTCTTTTTGCGGCCGGCAGGCGCCAGGTTAAAACACATAGTAATACCGATAACCTCATAACCCTGCTCTTTTAAGAGAGCTGCGGCTACCGACGAATCTACCCCTCCGCTCATTCCTACTATTACTCTTTTATTCATATCGGAATTATAGCATACTGGCTGAATCTTACTAACAAAAAAGGCCCAACACTTGCGCGCTAGGCCTTTTCTTTTTTCTTCTTTAGGTTATAACTTAACTACTTTTGTAGCTTGCTCGCCCTTCGGACCTTTTTCAATTTCAAACTCAACTTCCTGGCCCTCTTCTAAAGTCTTATAGCCATCACCCTGTATAGCGGTATGATGTACGAAGACATCATTACCATTCTCAGGAGTAATAAATCCATAACCTTTCTGGTTGGAAAACCACTTTACTTTACCTTTTGCCATTACTGCAATTCCTCCTTCCTTCTGAAATTTTAGTAAGCTCTGTATAATAGAAAAACCGTAAGGCGTTTCATTCTTTCTCCTTACGGTTAAAGACTTCTACTACCTTGCTTACTACTGGGATAAGTATACACTAAATTACGCCTTTGTCAACTAAAATTTACCTGACCCTATCTATCCCCTTAAGGTTATAATAACCCAATACTTTTACCTTAGCCCTGGACCGAGTCATTAACCAGTCGTGATACTGCTTCATAAAGCGGTTGTGGTCGGTTTTTTTATCCCATTCATATACCGAAGCATACTGATTAAGATAGCCGTAACGCTTCATAGTAAGGTAAGCCACAAAACCCCTGGCTTTTTTCGTATACCTGGCCCACATCAGGCTGTCTTTACGGTATTTGGCTACCTCCTTAGGCTTAACTTCGAATAAGACGACGTGAATAAACATGCCGCTATTATAGCATACTTTTATTTTGTTACAACGTATCTCAGCGGGTGGCGAGACAAAACCCGCGCTTCACCACTCAAGCTTAATTCCGGAATCAATCCATCTGCCCGGCTGAGGAATCCCTTCTATCTCCTGATAACCGACATTCAGCAGGTTGGTCCCTGAAACGAATATAGCCATATTTTTATTCAAATTGAAATTGCCGCGGGCATTCAGCAGGAACCAGCCTGAGCGCCCAGGCTTCTGCTTATAGGTAAAGCCTATGCTCTGGCTGCCAAACGGCAATTTAAAGATAAACTCGGTATTCCAGAGGTGGCGGCTATAATTTGGCCCGTATTTTAAAAGATAGCCGCTTTTGTCTGTGAATTTATTAATATAGGTATAATTGGTATTTACGCTGGCAATTTTATTTAGCTCCCATCCGAATTGAGTTTCTATGCCTAAAACATCCGCACCGCTAATATTCTGGGCCTGCCATCTTTGGCTAGCATCGGCCCAGACCCAGTCAATAAAATCATCCTCCCGCCGAAAAAATATTGTCGGACTAAAAGAAAAACTTTCTTTTTTCAGTTCATAACCGATTTCGTAATTCAGGGATTTTTCGGCTGAGAGGTTAGGGTTGCCTATGGTAAAACCGTCATCGCCATAATAAAGCTCGGTAAAAGAAGGCACGCGCATATTCCGCGAAACTGCCAGGCGCAGGTAATTTTGGGGGATAAATTCATAACGCAGATTGGCTGAACCCGTATAAACTTCATTAAACCCGTCAAAATCATCCATCCGGAAAGATAAATCCGATGAAACCTTGGGGGCCAGATTAAGGCTATCGTCAATAAATAAGCTCTTATGGTCCCGGTTGTGCCTCCCCAATGTAGTAGAGGTTATACGCTCCTGACCGTATTCAAGCCCAAATCCTAGCTTGCCTAATTTTGCGATATCTTTTTGAAAATAGATGTTCGGGGTATAGGTATCATTGCGGTGATGGCTGATAAAATCGCTCCGCTGCAGGGTTTTGTCCAGCACGAACTTATCAAAATGCCTGCGCCAGATAAAATTCGGCTTAATCAGCAAGCCGTCTTTCTCCAAATGCAACCCGGTATCCAAAAGATAGGTCCTGGTCCACTCTCTTGAAGGATAACCTTTGCCGGGGGTATAGAAATCAAAGGCGCCGAAATCTTTTTTTTGGTAGCCCCAGCTTAAATCAAATGAACCTAAGGGCAGGGCTAATGACGCAACTGCGCTGGCGGTAAATTTCCTGAAATCCGTATCCTCGCGAAAGCCGGAAGATTGCTGGTTTTCTACTGATAAGCGTAAACCCAAAGCTTTAATCTTCTGGCTTACGCTGAAAAGCTCGGAAAAAGTATTATGTTCTCCTCCGGATAAGGCTAAAATATATTTTTCTTCTTCCGGCTTCTGGATAACGAAATTGACCGCTCCGCCTATGGCATCCGGCCCGAAGAGCGAAGAGGAGGCTGACGGTAAAACCTCTAATCCCGCGATATCTGCGCGGGTTATCGGGATATCGGAATTAAAATGGGCTGTCTGCGGGTCATTAATCCGCTGGCCGTTGAGTAAAATTAAAACATCCTGGAAATTCGACCCGCGTAAGGAATAATCAGTCTGGATTGCCGCGTGGGGAGAGCGGCTCTGTAGGTCAATAGGTAATACGGCTAATGCTTCTACAGGGGAACTATAAGGCAGGTTAGCTAAATCCGCGGGATTAAGGGTATATTCATCTGAAAAATAGTTTCTGCTCCTGGAGACAACTATCTTTTCCAGGTCTGCCGGGGCATCTTCTGACGCAAGGACAGTAGAAAAAATGCCCCATAAGATTATTGCAAAAAATAAGCCGCGCTTTTTTTTCCTATGCACAAGGCATATTATAAAAAAAGCGCGGCTGATTGTCAACCAATTATATAATTATAGTTTACAATTGCTTATCTGCAGTGCACCACATCCCCGGCCAGGACCTTTTCTACAAAACCGGAGTCCTTCCTGACCAGGAGCGCGCCGTCTGTATCTATATCCACCGCCTCTCCCTCGGTATGCTTGTTCTGGCAATAGACCTTGACCCTTCTGCCCAAAGTAATACTCTGCTGGCGCCATTTATCCAGGACAGGCCTGCTCCCTTTCTTTTCCAAAGTCAAGTAATTCGCTTCGAGCCGGCGCAATATCTCCTGCAACAGGCTGACGCGGCTGGTCTCTTCTTTTTTATGCTCTTTCAGGGAGGTAGCGGTTGAAATTAAGGATTTCTTATCGTTATTGACATTGATGCCGGCGCTGATAATCACAAAATCTATCCTGTCGGTCTCGGCAACTACCTGCGTGAGTATACCGCAGAGTTTTCTATTGTGCAGCAATATGTCATTAGGCCATTTTATCTGCGCCTCAAGGCCGGTTACCGTCTTTATCGCCTCGCAAATACTCACTGCGGATAATAACGTCAAAACAGACGCCTGCGCAGGCAGCATATCCGGACGTAAGATAAGGGAAAAATAGAGGCCTTTGTATTTAGGCGAAAACCAGGTTCTTCCCAACCTGCCCCTGCCTTTAGTTTGCGCTTCGGTAAGAACCAGAGTACCGCTTGGCGCTCCCTTAACCCCAAGGTCCATAGCCGTATCTATACTTGAACCTAAGCTATCAAAATAAAATATTTTTTTGCCCAGAACCCTGCTATCCAGCCCCCGGGAAACTTCAAACGCAAACAGCCTGTCGGGAACAGCCTCCAGGCGATAACCTAAATGCGGCACCGCCTCAATGTTATAGCCGGCGTCTTTTAAGTCCTGGATATGCTTCCAGAGTGCCTGCCGGCTGATCTTCAAATGGCTGCTCATCTCTTCGCCGGAGATATAACCATTTTTGCCTTCTAAAAAATCCAAAATTTTATCTTGCATTATTTATTTTAATTCGCCCGTTTCTTTTCGTAGAGCGGGGACATGGCGCGCAGCTTCTCAACCACCTTAGGAAGGTTTTCTAACAGGTAATCTATATCTGATTCTTTCGTCCATCTGCCCATGGTAATCCTGAGCGACCCGTGGGCAGTGGCATGGTCCAGGCCGATAGCCAGGAGCACGTGCGATGGCTCTAAAGAACTGGAAGTACAGGCTGAGCCGGTGGAAACAGCTATGCCGAGCATATCTAAACTCAAAAGAATAGATTCGCCCTCGATATATTTGATGGAGAAATTAACGTTATTGGGAAGCCGCAATTGAGGATGGCCGTTAAGCCTGACCTCGGGAACCCTGGCGGGTATTTCCTGGATTAATTTAGCGCGTAAAGATAGTAAGGCCTCTGCCTCTTTACCCATATCTCTAGCGCATAATTCTATTGCCCTGGCTAAACCGACGATACCGGAGATATTGTGCGTGGAAGCGCGCCTGCCTTTCTCCTGGTCCCCGCCGCATAAGAACCTTCCGATGCGCGTACCTTTTCTAATATACAATGCGCCGACACCCTTTGGGCCGTAAAATTTATGGCCGGAAAGCGAGAGGAGGTCAACGTTCAGCGCATTAACATCTACCGGTATATGGCCCACCGTCTGCACCGCGTCGGTATGGAAATAAACTCCTTTTTCTCTGGCAAGCTTACCGATTGCTGCAATCGGCTGGATGGTCCCGATTTCATTATTGGCGTGCATAACGGAGATAAGGATGGTTTTATCGGTAATCGCCTTTTTAACATCATCGGGAGAAACCAGGCCGTCTTTATCCACCCCGACATAAGTAACCTTAAAACCTTTTTTTTCTAATACCTTGCAAGGCTCTGTTATGGCGTGATGCTCTATGGCAGAAGTAATGATATGATTACCTTTACTTGCTAAAGCTTCGGCTACTCCGAAGATAACATTATTGTCCGACTCTGTGCCTCCGGAGGTAAAAATTATTTCTTCCGCTTTCGCGCCTAAAAATCCGGCGGTCAGCGCACGGCTGTCTTCCAGCGCCTTTTTAGCCTCCTGTCCATAGGCGTGCAGGCTGGAGGCATTGCCGAACCTTTCAAAAAAATAAGGCTCCATGGCTTTGACCACTTCGGGGTCGCAGGGAGCGGTAGCCGCGTAATCTAAATATATTTTCCTCATCTCTTAATCACCTCATTTAAGCTGCCGGTGCGATAGCCCGCCAAATCCAAAGCTATATAATTATAGCCTAACTTTTTAAATTTGTCGACTATGCTTTGGCGTTTATGGATTAACCGGATAATCTCTTTTTTAGGCACCTCTATACGGCAGAGCCCGTTGTAATGCCTGACCCTGACCTGGCTAAAATTTAATCTTCTCAAAACACCTTCCGCCTGATTGACGCGTTCAAGCACGGGTTTAGAAATGCGCACTCCGTAAGGAATGCGCGAGGCAAGGCAGGCCTGGCTTGGTTTATCCCAGGTATTCAGGCCTGACTTCCTACTTAAAATCCGGATTTCCGCTTTGGTAAGCCCTGCTTCCTGCAGCGGAGAACGCACCCGTAATTCTTTTTTTGCTCTTTCGCCCGGGCGGAAATCGGATTTATCCGAGATGTTACTGGCGTCAAAAACAAAATTAAGCTTGTTTTTTTGGGCTATTTTTTTTAAGCGCGTAAAAAGCTCTCTTTTGCAGAAATAGCAGCGTTGGGGCGGATTAGCGCAAAATTTTTCATTATTTAATTCCCGCGTATTAATTATTTTATGCCTTAAGCCCAGCCTCCGGCAAAATCTCCTGGCGGATAACAATTCTTCTTTAGGGTAGGTCGCGGAATTTGCGGTTACCGCCATGATTTTACTTTTCGGTAAACCTAAGGAAGCGCTTTTAAGCAAAAACGCGCTATCCGTTCCGCCTGAAAAGGCAACCAGGCAGGAACCGGACTCTAAGATTATTTTTTTAAGCCTGGATATTTTATTTTTAAGCTGCATTTAATTTCAGAAATGCACTTCCATGGCGCGCGGCGGACAGATCTTAACGCAGAGTTCGCAGGCAATACACTTTTTATTGTTAAAAAGCACCTTGCGCGTCACCGGGTCAACCACAAGGGCTTGCGTAGGGCAGATCGGCACGCATACGCCGCAGTTGGTGCATTTAGCTTCATTCCTGACCACATCCTGAGCTAAGGGCTGGATGCGCACCCCGCAAGACCTCAGGTATTCTACGCCTTGATCAAAATTTTCCCTTTTTCCGCTTAGCTCTAAAACCATCAGGCCCTCCTCCTGCGGAGTAACAAAGGCCTTAAGGATATTAAACTGCAGGTCAAATTCCTTTACCAGTTTATAGACTATCGGCTGGTCAACCAGGCGGTGCGGAAAATGCAGGACTATTCTTTTGGCAACCATTTTTTAGGCCTCTTTTTCGATTAGCGGGCGTTCTTTTAGCATTTTAAAAGTATACCCGGATTCTGCGCCCGGAAGTTTTGCTACCGGCTCAGTTAAAACAAAATCACCTTTTTTAATCCAGGATTTCAACTCTTCGGAAATCTCGCGGGCCTTGGAATAACTGGAAAGGTTTCCCGTAGGCACTTCCTTACCCTGAACATTAATCTTGCCGGATTTCAGCTGGGCATAATTTACTTCAGCCAAAGCTGAACCGGAGCAGTGCGGATAATTCTGGGCATAATCCACAACCGGGGCGTAAATATCTTTATCTTTAGCCGCGGCGTATTGGACTGTCTCTTCGTTAAGGACGGGTATGGGAACGCCGATACCTACAATAAGCGTGACCCCGTAACCAAACATACTGGTGCCGACCAGCCACTCCGGCTTCATTTGTTTTAAATCGCCGATAACCGCTAAGGTACCGCCGGGAACAAGCGGTATGCCGCTATCTCCACGCAAAACCTGCGGGTTATGCTGGGTGCCCTGCCAGGCGATATAGCCTATACCGCCGCCTAAAAATATTTTTGTCCCTATGCCGATGGTGCGGTAGAAAGGGTCTTTGAGCAAGGGTGAAAGCTGGCCTGCCGAGCAGTAATTTGCGTTACCCAGGCCGGGCTTGAGCATGCCCATATAGGTATAAATGGTCTTATCGGACAGGTTTACCGCTACATTGTAATTCTGGTAGGCATTACGGATATTAAATAATACCGCCTCATTTAAATCTTTTAGATTGATGAGCGTCTCTAATTTTTTGCGCGGATAACAATCCGTGCCGTAGGCAGAAGCCTCCAGGCGCACGTCATTGCCGTTGACTAACTCCTGGATTACGTGCGCGCCGCCGTATTTAAACTCGCCCGGATAGACTTTATTGCGCGGGTCATCGTCGGGAAGGGCGGTTGCGCCCAGATAAATATCCACCGCCGCAAAACCGGTATATGCCGGGACGTCATTAAGCGTACAGGTCCCGCCGCCGATTTTTATGCGTGGCCTGGTGTGGCCGATATTAAAATATGCGCCTGATGAACACATCGGGCCGAAGGTGCCGGTAGTGACAACGTCGACTTCCTGGGCTGCTCTTTTCGCGCCCTTCTTCTCCACCAGCTCAATAACCTCTTCGGCAGTCACGACGACTACCTCGCCTCTTTTTATTTTTTCGTTTATCTCTTTAATCGTCTTCATTATCTACCCCTATGATTATATTTATATTGCGATGACCTCTTTTACTTCCGGGACTTCCTGTTTAATAATCCGCTCAATCCCCGCCTTTAAGGTCATTGAGCTCATCGGACAACAGCTGCAGCTGCCTTTAAGCTTTAATTTTACTACCCCGTCAGCCGTCACCTCAACTAGCTCAACATTGCCGCCGTCAGCTTCAAGCATGGGCCTGACCTTCCCTAATGCCTTTTCCACCTTTTCTCGCATTTTATTCTCCTTCTTTAGGGACGGTCCTATGCTAAATGGCCATAAAGAATATAACCGTCCCTGTTTCTAATCGTTAAAGAGCCCTGTGCTTAAATAACGCTCGCCGGTATCCGGTAAAATTACCACGATTAACTTGCCCTTATTTTCTTTTCTTTGCGCTACTTCCAGGGCCGCAAAAACAGCTGCCCCGGAAGATATGCCGGCTAAAATCCCTTCTTCTTTAGCTAATCTTCTGGCGATTTCTGCGGCATCTTCGTTGGAAACCTGGATTATCTCGTCAATAATTTTTCTATTCAGGACCGGGGGGATAAATCCCGCGCCGATGCCCTGGATTTTATGGCTACCGGCCCTACCGCCGGATAAAACCGCCGAATCCTGCGGTTCAACCGCGATAGCCTTAAATGACGGCTTTTTCTTTTTTATCGCCTCGGCTATACCTGTAATTGTACCACCTGTACCCACGCCGGCAACCAAAATATCAACTTTGCCGCTTGTATCGCGCCAGATCTCCTGGGCCGTTGTGCGGCGATGGATTTCGGGGTTAGCCGGGTTTTCAAACTGCTGCAGGACAAAATAACGCTTATTAGCCTTAGCTAACTCTTCCGCCTTTTTCACTGCCCCGGACATCCCTTCAGCTCCGGGAGTAAGGATTATCTCGGCGCCGAAAGCGCCTAAAAGCTGGCGGCGTTCAAGGCTCATCGTCTCCGGCATGGTTAAAATAAGTTTATACCCTTTTACTGCCGCGACAAAGGCTAAGGCAATTCCCGTATTGCCTGAAGTAGGCTCGACAAGAATAGTATCTTTCTTGATCTTACCCTCAATTTCTGCCCGTTCAATCATATTCAGCCCTATTCTATCTTTTACCGAAGAACAGGGGTTAAAAGATTCTAGTTTGGCTGCGACCAGCGCAAGAGAATCCTTGGTCAACCGGTTAAACTTAACCAGGGGGGTATTGCCAATCAGCTCTGTAATATCTTTGGCTATCTTCATTTAAATTTGATAAGTAAAGGCCTTATTTATCTTCTTTGATTTCTTAAGTAAATCTTCAAAAGTCACGTTATCTATAATCCTGGCGGTAGAGCGGTTTACCTCTGCCCAGACATCCCTGAAGACGCATTTTCCGATATCATGGCAACCGGAATATTTTTTATCCACGCAGGCAATCGGCTCAACCGGCCCGTTAATAAAACGCGTTACCTCGCCCAGGGTAATCTGCGCCGGAGGCCTGGAGAGGCAATATCCGCCTATTTTCCCGCGCCTGCTCTCAACAAAGTGCGCCCGTTTTAAATCCAAGAGTATCTGCTCTAAGAATTTTGTCGGTATATCCAGGCGCCGTGATAAGTCGTTGATCGCTACCGGCCCGTTTCCGAAATGCGCGGCTAAATCAAGGATCGTCTTTAGGGCGTAATCGCCCTTATAGGTAATCTTCATCTTATTCTATATAATCTCTATTATATTAGTAGAGTATACCTAAAAAATAAAATTTGTCAAGTAGAAATTATATTTTTAATGCTGGGCTACATAACGAAAAGCGGAGAGGCAGGCCTTGGAGCCTTCGCCTGCGGCGATGATAATCTGCTTCTCCGGGACATCCGTGACATCGCCTGCGGCGAAGATACCCTGGATATTGGTCTCATTGCGGCTGTTTACCTTTATTTCACCGCGGGCGTTTTTTTCTACGCCCTTGACAAAATCCGAATTGGGGATAAGCCCGATTTCGACAAATACTCCTTCTACGGAAAGCATTTTTTCATTTCCAGCATGGTTAATCTTAATGGCGTTCACCATTTTTTCGCCTAAAACAGCGAGTATGCTGGAATTATTAAAGATTTCAAGGTTCTGGGCCCCCTCTACTTTCTGGCGCATAAGCGCCTCGCCCCCAAGTTCAGGCGTATTATTGACGATGTACACATATTTTGCGATTTTAATCAATTGCAGGGCGGCATCCAGGGCAGAATTACCTCCGCCGATAATCGCCACGTTTTTAGCGCTAAAGAGCGGGCCGTCACAAGTCGCGCAATAACTGATCCCTTTATTTTTATATTCTTTTTCGCCCGGCACGCCTAGCTCTTTTGAGCGCTTGCCGGAAGCAATGATCACGCTCCTGGCCTGATATTCGGCCTTACTGGTCTTAACCAGTATAGCCCCGCCTGCTTTTACTACTTCCATTACCTCTTCGCCTTCTTTAACGCTGGTGTCGTAGCTGCGCATATGCTCTTCAAATTTATGCACCAGGTCCGGCCCGGTGATAAATTGATAACCGGTATAATTCTCAATATCGCCGCTCCAGGCAGTCTGGCCCCCGATATCGCCTGTGACAACCAGAAAATCCATCTTCTTACGCGCCGCATATACGCTGGCGGTAATCCCCGCGGGCCCGGCGCCGATAATAATTAAATCATACATGTTTTATACCCCTAATGCCTGTTTGATCTTTTCCCGGTCAAAACCCACGATAATCTGGCCTTCGATATCCAGGACCGGCACAGCCATCTGCCCGGATTTTTTAACCATTTCATCGGCCTTGAGCCGGTCGCTAGAAACATCATAATCTTCGAAGGCGATATTATTATCTTTTAAGAACTGCTTGGCCCTGACGCACCAGGGGCAGGTAGGTGTGCTGTAGACTTTTACGTTTTTAGCCATAGCTTAATCCTTTCTCTGCCTGCTTAGACAAACAGGCTATTTTAAATGCTGCGGCGTAAGGTCAACCACCTTTTCCACGTCAACGACAATCATATGCTCCGGCTTAGGAAGCAGGGCTTCCGGATGCGCGCGGTGCCCCTTAACTTCACCGCGGATATTCTTAAGCAATCTCTGGGTTAGCCTGCCCGTAATCCTCTCCTCCCAGGCCTTGAGTATCCCGGTATCAAGCTCTTTTTCGTATAATATCCTGGCCTTTCCTTTAAGGCAGTAACCGATGAATTTATGCTCGTCAAACGCAGTAATATTAACATAAGGATTATCTTTTAAGTTCTGCAAGGTCTGGCCCCTATAGGCGTCAAGTAAATAGATGCTCCCCTTGGGATTAATTTTTACTATCCCCTTGCACGAACTATGAGGGAAACCCTGGCTATCAATACTGGAGACAATCACACAACCCTGCCGGTGGAGGAATTGAATAATCTCCTCGCTAAGCGGGTCCATCTAATTTTCGAGCTCCACGATTTTTTTCTCAATAAGCTGCCTGTGTTTTTCTTCCTCGTTCATCAAAAAGGTAAAAATTTCTTTTGTCTGCGGATACCGCGCGATAAAACTCTCGTAAAGGTTCTTGGCTTCAATCTCTTTTTCCAATGCCAGCTTCAAGGCTTCTACCGGGCCCATTATTTACCTCCTTTTATCCTTGCCGCGAAATCCCTGCCGAACTTAAAGCAGCTCTCTAAGTCGTTTTTATCCGGCATATACTTGACCCCTAATCCTGCCCCCGCCAATTCTATGCCGGCGCCTTTTAAGATATTTTCTATCTGCTGCACCGCCCCGCCTGCCCAGCCATAAGAACCGAAAACAGAGGCAATCCTGTTCTTTGGCTTAAACCCTTCTATAAAATCAAGGAAACCGGCCAGGGTAGGGAGCATATTATTATCATGGGTGGATGAGCCAAAAATAAACCCCTTTGCCTCCAGCATCTCCTTAACCACCTCGGTACGGTCAGAGCCGGTTATATCAAACAACTTTACGCTCACCCCCTCTTCTTCAACGCCCGCGACAATTTTACGCGCCATCTTTTCGGTCGCGCCCCACATAGATTCATATACTACTACTGCCTTAGGCAGGGTTTCATTCCTGGCCCAGCTGGCATATTTATTTACTATCTGCAGGGGGTCTTTACGCCAGATAACGCCGTGGCTGGGAGCGATGATTTTGAGCGGGATATTGAGTTTTTTGACCTCTTCGATTTTCTTTAAGATAACCGCGCCCAGCGGCCAGAGTATATTAGCGTAGTATTTCGCCGCTTCATCCCATAAGGCGCAGGGGTCAACCTCGTCGGCAAACCTCTCTTTGGTCGCCAGGTGCTGGCCAAAGGCATCATTGGGCATAAGCAGCTCTTCCTCGGGGCAATAGGTAAACATGCTGTCCGGCCAATGTATCATCGGCGCCTCTAAAAATGTCAACGTCCGCTTGCCCAGCTTTAATTTATCCCCGCTCTTGACTACCTGGAAATCCCAATCCCCGTAGTAATAACGGTAGAGCCCCTCCTTGCATTTCTCCGTGCCTAAAATTCTTGCCTTAGGCGCAAGTTTCATGATTTCAGGAAGCGCGCCAGAGTGGTCTGTTTCCACGTGATTGGCAATAATGTAATCTATTTTATTGACGGGCACGATCTGCTGGATATTTTCAATCAACTCCGCAGAAAACGCTCCCAGCACCGTATCTACCAGGGTGATTTTCTCATCGATAATCAGATAGGCGTTATAGGTCGTGCCGCGTTTGGTGGTATAGGTATGGCCGTGAAAATTACGCACATTCCAGTCCACAACTCCCACAGAATATATATCCGGTAATAACTTAATAACTGGCATATGCCCTCCCTGCCTGCCGGATAGGCAGGCTAGTATCCTTGAAAGTTTTCGCTAACTATATTCTCCGCGGCTAAACTGAGCTCTGCAATTAATATTTTTTTCATTGCCTCAACCATCTGCGGCGGGCCGCAGAGGTAAAATTTTCTCTGCGGGTAATTGTTTACCTCATCCCTGATTACCCGGGCATTAATCAACCCGGGGATACATTTAAAACCGACAGCCGGCTCGCAAAGCACATGGGCCACTTTTAGTTTAGGATAAGCCTTCTGCATAGCGTCAAAATCTTCCTTAAAGACAATCTCTTTTACCGAACGGTTAGCATAAACCAGGACCATGTCCGTGCCTAAATTCTTATCGACAACATATTTGGCAATGCTTCTTATGGGAGTAATACCGATGCCTCCGGATAAAAACGCTATATCTGCTCCCGGGTCATCTAAAGTGAATTTACCGAAGGGATATTCAATCTTGACCGTATCCCCGCTTTTAAGCTGGGCAACGGCTTTTGAAAAATCGCTGTTCGTAAGCTTCTTGGTAAACTCAAGGTAGCATGTTTCTGTTGGCGAACTGGATATGGAAAGGTATTTTTTTAAAGCAGGATTACCTAAGAGCGTTACTGCCAGGAACTGTCCGGCTTTAAAATCTATTCTTGCGCCGATTTCAAGACGCACGCTTTTAACGTTGTAAGTGCGCTGGATAACTTCTTTAACCCTTGCGGTTAATTCCTGCGCCATCTAAATCTTCTCGAACATATCCTTAGCCACGCCGCATTCAGGGCAAACCCAGTCATCAGGCAGCTTTTCAAAAGGCGTTCCGGCCGGAATGCCCCCGGCAGAATCGCCCTGGGCAGGGTCATAGATATAGCCGCATACCGTGCATATATACTTATCCATCCCAATCCTCCTTTTTTTAACGCTGCTTCTCTGAACCCTGCATCCCGGGGTGCATCGGCATGCCAGGCGCCTGTTCCCTGTTCATCATAGTGCACTTGGCCTTCATCATATCCATCATCGGGCATCTCAGAAAAAGCCTGCCGGTACCGGCAGCATAAATACCCGAAGAAAGGATTAAAAGCGCGCTCAGCCAGAGCAAAACAGCGACAGCCACTCCAAAAAGTTTTAGCTTTGCCGAGACAACCTTTTGCAGGGTGACTAAAACAAAAAAGCTTACGGTCAGCAATACCGTTACAGGTATCAAAGAGAAACAACCTCCCATCCTACCCATCATATACATCGCTACCTCCTTTTTAAATTAAACCCCTTATGGTTACCTTCTATTTTTTTCATTCAACGTTCAGCTCTTTTGCGTTTTTCCAAAGGCCATGGATATTGCAATAAGAGCTGGCAAGGATAGCCCCGCTCTTTTCTGTTCTAAAGCTTAACGTAACTTCCGGCTGGGTAAAGAGAGTGCTCGTGTTAGGGCCCTGGGTTGATTCGCCATGGCTGGTAAATGCAAAACTGCCTACCTGGTAAGGAAATTTTTCTCCCGCGGGGAGAAAATATACCTCAATCCATCTTATATGATGCTCTGTCGTGTTGGGATGCGCTATCTGCTTACCCACGCTCACCGTAACTTTTATTGCCTCTCCCTTCTTGATACTATCTAAAGCTTCAATCACCGGCACATGTTTTTCGGTTTTCCAGTCTGCGCCCTGCCATAAATCTTTTAAATCTGCCATTAGCCCCTCCCTTAAAAAACAGACCGGGCGCCGCTTTTATAAGACGGTGCCCGGCCTAAAAACTACTTTTTCTTGGCTTTCTTCTTTTTCCTCTTTGCTCCTGACCCGCATCTTCCGCAACTCATATTCCACCTCCTGGTTTACGTAATTAAGATACAACAAAGTAGTTGATCTGGCAACTGCTTTTTTGCTCAGCTTAGCCTCCCTCTCCCGATACATTCTCCTGCCGCCTTACACCAGTCTACGCAGGAAGGTACCCTGCTTCTGGAAATCATACCTTTACATTTAGGGCATTTAAGCCTAAGCTCATCGGAAAAAATCTCCGTCACGTATCCGCAGGCAAAGCAGGCGATATGTTCACTGCTGATATTCCGTCCGTCCTGGCCAGGGCACCTGTTCATCATTGTAATTCTCCGCTTATTGCAGTAAAGATTTTATAGTGATAGAGTTGAGTTCTCTTAAAACATAATTTTCAATCCGGGTAATCTTTTTTCTCAAAACGCAGGCCTTTTTATGCGGGCAGGCGAGTTTTTTTAAAAAACACTCATTCAGCTTCAATTCGCCCTGGAATATCCGCATTATATCCGCTATAAATATCCTTGCCGGATCTTTAGCCAGGATGAAACCGCCCCCCTGGCCCTTAAGAGAGCTGAGTATTCTCCTTCTGCTTAATACCTGGAGTATTTTTCTTAAGAAGGGCTGCGGCACCCGCAATTTCCGGGTCAATTCCGAAACCGCGACAATCCTGTCTTTGTTTTGAGCGATAAAAGATAAAGCCCTTAACGCGTAATCCGTATCCCGGGTGATTAATTTCATTTTTATCCTTTAAAATTAAAGCGCTTAAGAAGAAGAGGGTAGTTTAACGTCTTGCCCAGGACAGGGTACTACAGCCCTCTTTACAGTGGGCTACCGGACGCAGCATGTATTTTACGGTTATATCCATACGCCCTCCTTTTCTCAAAAATAATGATACCATAATTGTATCATTTGTCAAGAAAAAAAATGCGCCTTAAGCGCTTACGGCTAACTTAGGCTGACCAGCATGATGCCTACCACAATAAGGATTATCCCCAGCCAGCGCTTAAAACATACCCTCTCTTTTAAGATAAACCTGGAGACAATAGCGATAAATATGTAGTGCATGCTGTCCGCGGAAAAGGCAAAACTTAAATCTACTTGGGACAGGACAAACAGCCAGATACACAAAGAAATTATACTAAAGAGAAAACTGACCCAGACCCGCGGCACCAGAATTAATTGCATAATAAATTTAAATACCGCCTTGACATTGCCCCGCGGAGAGGCCAGGGAATTGATGGCGGATTTTAAAAACAGCTGGTTTATGGTATCGCAGATGCTGGTCAGCGCGATGAGGAATAGAATGAAGACGAGTTCTTCTTTCATTCTAAGGCCCGCTCTTTCCCCGAGGCGCTCAGGGAAACAAAGACGACCCCGAGCAATATAAACAAGACCCCCGACCACCTGAAAAGACTTACCTTTTCATGCAGGAAAATAATGGAGGCCAGCGGCACGAGGATATAGCTAAAACTGCATACGGGGACGGCGACGCTTAAATCGACCTTAGAAAGCAAGGAAGACCAGAGGATGAATGTGCATAAAACTGATAAAATCCCCAGCCAGAGGAAGGGGGATGAGAAAACATTCTGCAGGAAAACAAGCAGTTCGGAGAACCTGGTGATAATGACTTCGTTTTCGATAAGGGCGCTCTTTTTAAAACAAAGATGCGTGAACGTCTCTATAAAATCGGTGAGGATAAGAAAAAATAATAATTTAAGCGTAAGTTTCTTTTTAAACATTTATACCGGTCTCCCAACGCATAACTCCGCTTGCTTTTGCAAGCATTCTATCATAAAATGTATAAAAAGCTAAGGTAAAAATGAGTTTATTCCGAGAAATACCACCCACTGCAGGCCTGCCCATTTACGCAAGGGAACTTGTTTCTGCTTGCTTTAAAAGAAACCCGCGCGGTTCTTTAGAGGAAGACTTCAAAAGTTATCTTGGAGCCCCCTACGCGGCTGTAACTTATTCGGGGACAGCCGCTTTTTATCTTATCCTGGAGGCCTTGAAAGGCCTCTCCCCTAAAAAGAGCGTGCTTATTCCTTCTTTTATCTGTCCCCTTGTCCCTCTGGCTATAGAAAGAGCGGGGTTAAAGGTCTTGGTCTGTGATATTAATAAGGATAATTTTAATTTTGAGGCCAACCAGTTAAAAGAATTATGTTCCAGAAACCAGGATCTCCTGGCTATTGTCCCTGTACACCTTGCCGGTATACCCGTAGATCTTACAGCGCTGCAAAAAATAGCCCGGGAACACAAATTATTCATTGTTGAGGATTGCGCGCAAAGCTTAGGCGCGATTTATCAGGGCAAGAAAACAGGTACTCTCGGCGACTTTGCTTTTTATAGCCTCTGCCGGGGTAAGGGCCTGACTATTTACGAGGGCGGGGTATTGGTTTGTAAGCCCGAATTTATTCCCGCGGTCAGTGCCGCGATCAAGCGTTTCGAAAAAGGCGCGTTTTTTTCTGAAAGCCTGAAAATCCTGGAGCTGTTCGGCTACTGGATTTTTTACCGGCCCCTGCTCTTTTGGCTCGCTTTCAGGCTCCCGCAAATTTTTTGGGAAATACAGGGTAAGACCGAAAAAGCGTTCATTGAATATTTCACTATTGATTTTCCCCTGCATCGGGTATCCGGGATAAGAAAAAGGCTGGGGCAGGCGGTTTTCCCGCGCCTGGAAACGGAAATCGCTAAACAAAGGCAGGCTGCCTCTGTTTATATATCCGGTTTAAAAGGCGCGACCGGAATAAAATTAATCACCGAGACTGGCAGAGAGCGTTCAAATTACCCTTACCTTACTTTGCTCTTTGATGAACCGGAGAGGCGCGACAAGGCGCTGGATATTTTAAAAGACTCCGGGCTCGGCCTATCACGGATTTATCTTTCGGCAATCATAGATTACGCTTACCTGAAAAGTATTGTCGGCGATCAATCCTGCCCTAATGCCCGTTATGTTGCCAAGCACCATATTACCCTGAGCACCAGCACCTTCCTAATGCCCAAAGAGTTAAATTCCGTAATAGAGAAAATAAAGAAAATTTAGGGGAATAAGCTGACGGCGGCTAAATCAGGGCTTCCAATAGCTTAAGGTTGGTTGACTCGTTGATCCTGGTTATTTCTTCTGCGGAAAGTTTATCTGCCCCTGTTTCTTTCGGATGGTCCAGCCGCGATAAGATGCCTTTTAATCTTCCGGAAACAGAAATTTTTGAATAATCACCGGTAATATCCAGGCCCACTATATCCAGGTTTTCTTTGATTAATTTAAGCATTAAGCTAAGCTCATCCAGCGTGAATTTACCCTCTTCCCAGTTAGTCAGGGCATATGCGTTTTTAAGGCAATCCTTATCTATGGAAACATAGACATTCTTTGCGGGCAGCTGCCGGATAGTTCTCAGGAAAAAATCTTTTAAGTCTTTTGCTTTAAGCTCCTCCCAATAAATCCTGCTGTAGAGAAAACCCCTTTTCACCTTTAAAGAAAGATTGCGGGGGACGCTTCTTAAGAAGACTAAAGAAGGGCTGTGGCAGTAAGGATAGATCTCTAACCTGTCATTGCCAAGCGCATCCAGGTTTGCGCTTTGTATCCAGGGACAGGAAAGGTCATCGGAGGCGATACCGATAAGCAGGCATTTCAGGATATTTTTTCTCTTTAAGGCCTCGGTGACCCAGGAGCCGCAGCCAAAACGGGGCGGCAAGGTATCCCAATCAGGATGAAAATCAAAAACAATGAGCGTGACAGGTTCCCTGAATTCATCCAATAAGAGCGGGGTTAAATGATGAAAATCCCCTGACCCGAGAAAAGTAACGCCCTGGCCAACTGTACCTCTTATACGCCCGGCAATAGCATCCCGCGTATGCCTGTTCATCCAGAGCCGTGCCTGAGGAGCTAAATCTTGCAGGCTGATAATCTGATGCGGGTATTTATGCAGTAGATTTTGTTGTTGCGTTAGGCTTGCGTCAAAATCCAGGATGCGGATACTTTGGCTTAGCATAAAGGAAGGCGCTTCTTACTTATACAAAGCTCCTTTTAAAATAATCATAGACATCTTTTAAAGACTCGTAAGCAAAACAGGTAAGCTTTTTGTCCTGAAAATACTTAAGCAGCTGGTCTTTGGCAAATACTATATCCGCGTACTGTGACGGGCATATATCTGAACGGCCGTCGCCTATATAGATTATTATAGAATCCGCGGTTATATTGGCTAAGAGGTTTTTTGTCTTGCAGTGGGCGCAGACCTGGCATTTTTTACTCCTGAAAGGAAAATAGGGGATGAGCTTGTCTTTGGCGAATTTTAACCTGTTGGAATAGATCTTTAAATTCCTGATGGAATTAAAACCTAATATGCGCTTTAAGATATAACCAAAGTTATCGCTTAATACAACTACCTTTATCCCGCTTGCGGAAAGCGACTTTACTATTTTTTTAAAGTAAGGGTCTAATTTTATGCCGGATAGATACTTATCCAGCGCGCTCCTGGTGATGCTTATCCCCTTGATCTGGCCTTCCAGGCAGGTGTGTGAACCGATCCTGCCCTTTTGCCAGTCTTTTTCCAGTTTTACCCATAAGTCATCCTGGGAAAAACGGGGCAGCATATTATCAAAGACATCGCAGGTGGCGATGGTATTGTCAAAATCAAAGAAAACTACGCACTTTTCCGGGTTGATTAATTTCATTTCAGCTCTTTCAGGCTAACTGAACCTGCCTGGTAATTCCTCCTGGCAATAAATACATTTATTTTCTTTTATATTATACTCCAAAATATTAAAATATTCCCGCTTAATTAATCTTTTTTTACAGGCAGGGCAGCCGGTATCATTCCCCCAGCCGGAGACATTGCCTATATAGATGAAATTTAATCCTGCCTGAAGGCCGGTATTCAAAGCTTTTTTAAGTGTCGCTTCGGGCGTAGGGCTGTACCCGGTAAATTTGTAGTCCGGATGAAAACGCGATATATGCCAGGGGATATTTTTATCCACGCCGGCAATAAACCTGGCAATCCCGGATAGTTCTTCCTCGGAATCATTCTCGCCCGGGATAACCAGGGTGGTTACCTCCACCCAGATACCCGACTCTTTCATCAGGCGGATAGAATCTAATACCGGCTTCAGGCCTGCCGCGCAGACCTTTTTATACGTAGCATCGTTAAAAAACTTTAAATCCACGTTGGCCGCGTCTAAATACGGCTGGATCATCTCAATGCATTCCTTAGTCATATAGCCATTGGTGACAAAAATATTAGCCAGTCCTTTTTCTTTGGCGATCTTGGCGGTCTCATAAGCGTATTCGAAGAATATCGTCGGTTCGGTATAGGTATAAGCTACGCTCTTGCACCCGTTCCTTAAGGCCTCCTCCACTATGTCGGCAGGCGGGAATTCGTCTTCTCCTAAATGCGCGCCATCCTTAAATGACTGCTGGGAGATTTCCCAGTTCTGGCAAAAGCCGCAGCGGAAATTGCAGCCGAATGTGGCTATCGAGAAACTGCTCGAGCCGGGTAAAAAATGATAGAGCGGCTTTTTTTCAATCGGGTCGACCTGCGCGCTGACTACGTTTCCGTAGGCGTGGGTATACAATATCCCGCCGATATTCTCCCTTACCCCGCAAAAGCCGAATTTCTGGTTGGCGATTTTACAGTGGTGGCTGCACAGGTAACAATGCACCGACTTTCCGTCTAATTTTTCATAAAGGAGGGCTTCTTTCATAATCTTAAGGTTTTAAGCGCCGCTTCGTCAAGAGGCAAAACTGCTAATGCTGCCGGGCTAGCCCCTTTTTGATGATAAATTATCCTGGCGCTTTGTCCTGCGCTTATATCGCAATAACGGCAGGCTATCCCTGCGGAGAGCCGGACTAATTCCTGGTTAAATTCCCCCCTGCCTAAACAGGTGGGTCCAGCCAATGCTTCATCAGGCATAAATAGATAGTCGCTATTGGAAGCGCGCCCTTCTAATTCCTTATTTTCCCCTTCGTTCCGGCCGACAATCAACTTTGCCTGTTCAGAGAGCCTGAAATGCCTGCCTATTTTTAGTAATTCCACGTTTTCTATGCTTAATTGCCGGTGAGCCATCAGGTCCTTCAGCCTCCTGGAGAAATTAATGTCAGTTAACAGGCACCCTCCTGATGCATTGGGATAATTTTTTATATTAAATTTATCCGCTAAGTCCATCTGCGGCCTGCGTTCCCTGCCGCTGAATTTAAAGAGCCCCTGGCGCTTAACCCACCCCTCCTTTTCCGGGAGGGTCTCGGGAAGGAGCCCGGCGCATAAGGGCCGGAGTAATAAGCCTTCCAAGCCGCTTTCCTTCTCGATAATCTCAAGCGCTTTCCTGTGTTGCGACATCGGCCTCTGGCCCAGGACCTCTCCGGTTACGATAAATTGCGCGCCGAAGGGCCCTAGTAACCCCTTGGCCTTCCTTAACATAAGAATCTTACAGTCTATGCAAGGATTCATATTTGCGCCAAAGCCGTATCTGGGCTCTAAGACTAACTCTAAAAAGCCGGCGCCTAAATCAATCGTCTTTAAATCTTTGCCTAAGCCGTTCTTGGCCAGGGTCTTTACATCAGCGACTGCTGCGGCCTCACTTTTGCGCTGGCAAAAAGGAATTTTAAAATTTAAAGGCAATACATCAACGCCCTGCTCTTTAACAATCCTGGCTGCCAGGATGCTATCCAGGCCGCCTGAAATCAAAGTAATCGCTCGCATGCTCTTAAAAATAAGGTTTTGGAAAAAGACAGGGGGCTTTTAATTTAAGAATGCAACAGCTGTTTGACCAGCCACATAAAGATGATACCGCACAAAAAGGCGACGAATGCCAGGGTCGCCTTCTTCTGGTTGCTCTCTTTATGTATCTCGGGGATAAGGTCAGAGGTAGCGATATAAATAAATCCGCCCGCAGTCAAGGGCATCACAAAATTAGTGAAGCCGTGGGCAAGGTCGGCGATAAAATAACCGGTGAGAGCGCCGATAACCGCGGTTAAGGCCGAGATAAAATTAAAGAAGAGCGCCTTCTTGCGCGTAAACCCGCCGTAAACCAATACTCCGAAATCCCCCATCTCCTGCGGTATTTCATGCAATATTATCGCCACCGTTGTCGCCAATCCCATGCTGAAAGAAACGGTAAAGCTCACGGCGATCATAATCCCGTCAAAGAAATTATGTAGCGCATCTCCGAGAATATTCAAATAAGTAAAAGCGTGGATTGAGCAATGCCCTTCATGGCAATGGCGCCAATGGAAATACCTTTCCATCAGGAAAAATAATACTATCCCCAGTATAACGTAATAGAAAACAACCGCGGCGTTAAGCCTCTCAATTGCTTCGGGTAAAATATGCAGGAAGGCACCGCCGATAAGCGCTCCGGCGCTAAACCCAAGGAGGTAAAAGATAATCTTGTGTAAAAGTTTATCTTTTATTGCCAGGGTGATGACGCCAATAAGCGAAATAATGCTGATAAAAAATGTGCTTATAAGGATCCAGCCCAGGACCATAAGATTAACCTAAAAAACTCCCTTTTTAACCTAAATTCGGCCTTCTGCCTTTATTGGCCTTTTTGGAACGCCAGTTAAGCTTTCCCCTGCGCTTGCGTTTTCCCAAATTTACCCCCCTTTGTAATAGCCCGCCGGGACATTCTGCACGATGTATTCGGCGGCTTCAGCAATACACTTATTAATTGCCTCTCCCATCGAAGTATTATTATAAGCAGAGAGGCCTTCGCTTAAAGCGCTGCCCCGGCGCAAGCGGTTGGCAGACCCTGTATCAATAGCCTGGCCGGCAACGCGCCCTGAAACCAGGACCTTGGACGAAGCGGTATCAACAATACGGATATTTAAAGCGATGGTTGATTTATTGCCGGTAACGCCTAATAAGCTGCCCAGTGTGCCGCTGGCAGCGCTGCCGCCGCCGCCGACGCCCTCGCTTCCGCCGGAAGCGCGCGGTTCAAAATCTATTACTTCCGTGGCAATGATTAATTTTGCTTTCTTATTGGTATTCTCCTTGGGGGCGATTATCTGGAAACGGTTGGTCTTCTCCAGCCTGGCGATAAGCATATCCTGCAGGCCCGCGCCCACATCGCTGGTAGCCTTGGCTGCCTTAATCTCAAAATCAGCCACGATTATCGTAGCCTTGGGGCCGGAATAGGGAGGAAAGAATGCCTGGCCGATAAACTGGACAGGTTTATCCAGCACCGCGCAACCTGCCAGGTTCAAAATTAAAAAACAGCAACCGATAATTACAAAATATTTAATTTTCATTATGCTAAAGGCAGGGCCTTGCACCCTGCCTGAAATCTATTTACCGTATATTTATATTATTGATTTACCTGAGGGGCCTGGAGGGCAGTAATCTCAGGCTTTTCTAAACTTATGCTCCTGGCGGTATTTTTACCATCGCTGGATATATAATCAATGCTTACGCTGTCTTTCTGCTTGATCTCTTCCAAAGACTTAATATTTTCGTAGCCGGTTAAATTATCTACTGTTATCGCCAGCTCCTTCTCCTCGTCCGTATCATAATCCAGGTATCTTAACGTAAGTGTTTTATTCTGCGCATCTACGCTCACTACCTCGCCCCATACCCATTGCGTATCAGGCTCGTTTTTCTCTTGGGAAGCTGCCAAGGCAGGCGCTTGCGCTTCCGGCTGCTCCTCGCTAAAGGCTAAACCTGCGTTTAGTAAAATTAATAAGCCTGCGATTATTAAACTTGCGGCTGCTTTGCTTTCCATCGAATATCCTCCTTAAACTAAAGAATTATTTTACTACGAACACTATCTCCCTGTCAAGCCAGCCAAAAAGAGGCTTAACGGTTAGCTAGAGAATCTCTTCCGCGCGGCCTTTGAGCCTTAAGTAGACAAAGGCCACGGCTATAATTTTTAATAAATCTCCGGGGATAAACGGTATAAAGCCCAGCATCAACGCCTTGACCAGAGATATTCCCAGGGTGACTTTAATCCAGATAGACCCGCTCAACAGGATGATTATATCCGCCAGGGAAAAAACCAGTAATAAGGCGCCTGGATTTACCTTGGCGCGCTTGATGGCTCCGGATATAAAAAGAGTAGCCAGAATAAACCCCAGCAGATAACCGGCTGTGGGAGAAAGAAGGTAGCCCAAGCCGCTGGCGGCTCCGGCAAATACGGGTAAACCTGACGCCCCTAATAACAGATAGCTTAACTGCGCGGTCAGCCCCAATCTCCTGCTGAATAGCCCTGCGGATAATAAAACAAAAAATGTCTGCAGGGTTAATGGCACCGGCGTAAACGGTAAAGGTATGCGCACAAACGCGCCGAGGCTGATAAAGATTACCGCAAAAAGCAGCGCCGACAACCTGCAGAGCCGTTTATCGGTGATTAATTCTCTTTTGAATATGGCTTCCATGCTTACTCCCTCCCTGATGTTATAAAAAGATTATACCTTAAAATATACCGCGAGTAAAGATAATAAGCAGGGCCGGTTCTCCATTTTAATCCCGGAACCAGCCCTTAGTCAATTCCTGTTTACTCTTTGGCTATAGCCAGGGTGATTATCCCTGCTAAAATTAAGAACAAGCCAATGCAACCCTGAATGACCATTAATAACGACACCCACCATTTTAAGATTGCCGCTGCGCCCAGGCCTAAAAAGATTAACCCTAAGACAACCTTAAAAAGAGTAGACAGCATTTTCTTGGCGTCATTTTTCTTTGCCTCTTCTGCCATTTTCACACCTCCTTCTAACTTGGCTGGCTTTTCCATCTGCGGTGGATCCAACCCCACTCCGCAGGATATTTACGGATATATGCCTCTATGATGTCGGTTAATTTCTGGATATTAATGAGTATAGTATCTCCGGCGTCTTTTCCTTCTTCTAAGCTCAGTGCCGGCTCAAAAATTATCTTATGCGTATCATCGGGCTGCCTGACGATAAAACAGGGGAGTAGCGCAGCTCCCGTGCGCTGCGCAAAGATTACCGGCCCTGCGGCAGTAGCGGCCTTTCTCCCGAAAAAATTAACGAACACTCCGCCCGTCCCGAAATTCTGGTCGATGGGGATAAAAACCAGTTCATTATTGCGTAACGCCTGTATTGTCTGGTTCACGCAGGCATTACGCGGCTGGCTGTAGATAGTCTTGACTCCGAATTTATCGCGTTTTTCCAAAAAAATCTTTTCCACCCGCGCATCATGCATCGGCTTCATTATGCCCCCGGCCGCATAACCTTCAACCGCCAGCCTACCCAGTAAAAGCGGAAAATTCCCGAAATGCGCGCTGACTAAAATTACTCCGCAGTTGTTCGCTAACGCCTTATCCAGGTTTTCCTTACCCACAAGCGTAACGCGTTTCTTTAGGATAAGCGGCTTATCAAAAAGAAACATCAACTCTACCGCCGACTTAGCCATGAAAGTAAAACAGTCCCTGGTAATCTGCTCGCGCTCAAAGGGGGTTTTCTCCTGGCCAAAAGCAAAGTTTAAACTCTCCAAGGCGATCCGTTTCTGCTTAGCGGCAAACCTATAGGCTAAAAAACTTACGCCGTTAGCGAAGCCATAAAGGAAGCGCGCGGGCATAATACTGACCACCGCTGAACAGGCAGTCAAACCAAACCAGCTTAAAAACCCGATAATGCCTTTACGTACTTTTTTAAAATCCATACTTCCTTATGCTGATTGAATTGTTGATGACCAAACAAGCCTGGACTTATAATAAAAAATTATAGCTTATATCCGACTTTTCGCAAGAAATCTTTACGCCAGGTTATATCGGCCTCATTTTCAATACCCTTGGGGGTTACGCCGTCGATTACCCCGAGAATGCCACTTCCTTCTTCTGTCCGGGCGACGATGACCTTGACAGGATTGGCCGTAGCGCAGTAGATGTTGCATACTTCAGGGATATTCTTTATGGCATTAAGAACATTGATGGGAAAGGCATTGCGGATAAAGACGATAAAGCTGTGCCCTGCGCCGATTTCCAGGCTGTTGCTGGCGGCCAGCGACTTTAACTCCGCGTCATTACCTTCCACTCTCACCTTACAGGCGCCGCTGGATTCAACAAAGGCCAAGCCGAACTTGATGCCCGGGACATTATTCACCAGGGCCTCGTATAAATCTTCAACTGTCTTAATAAAATGGCTCTGTCCCAAAATTAAATTTACGTCTTCAGGTTTCTTGACCTCGATTGATTTAAATTCCAACATCATCCCCTCCCTTATTTTATGACAATCCTCCTGAAGCCCGTGTCGCTTAATACGGGCTTGCCGCCATACGCCCTTACCGAGGTAAGTATAAAATCGGGATTCCCCAGCGTTTCCAGAGGTATGCGTAAAATTAAATCATCCGCATTAAAATGCAAACGGATATTTTTCGGGTTGACCTGCCTGGCGCCGTCGTAAACGATAAATTTTTCATACCGGGCCTTGATGCGTATCTTAGGCATGGAGGCGAATGGCCTTCTGCGGTTAAAACCGAAAATATCAAGCGCTAAACTGAACCTGCGGATCAGTTCCTTGTCTTTGGCAACGCGGATAACGAAATACTTATCTACCACGGCATAGCTGACTTCCCCGTGGTTTCCGGCTGGATTATTTGCGCGCGGGGCCTCTTTTCCTCCCCTGGCTCCCGTAAACATCTCCGAAAATCCAAAAAAGTCCGGAGGGCGCTTTTTTGAAGACACCTGTTTCTTCAGCTGGATTTCAGGATAATCTCCGAATAATTCATTTTTGCGGGCGAATGACAAAAGGTAAAAAGCGCTTACCATGGTCTGGCTCTTGTAAGCAAGGACTGCTTTATATTTTAACCACAACGCCCTCGGAACCAAATCCAGCTTTGACCATTCAATCTGCGTATTCCTAAAACTCTCCGGAGGTTTTAAGTTAAGCTCGGGATGATAATCCCGGGGCTTTGGCCAATCAAGCGAATGGACTAGATAGGCATAAACTTTAGCCCGGGGTATTCTATCTCTTAATTCGCGCAAGGCGATTTGCAAGAATAGATACAATGCCTTATGGTCCAAGTTTACATCCGCGGGGTGCGAGACAAAAATTTTTGTCGGTTTATAATTAAGCAGTACTTTTTTCAGGTCGCTGAGGATGCTTTCGCCTATATAAGGCGACCCGAAAGAAAGATCTGTTTTGTAGGGGACACGGGAGATGCGCGTAAGAAAGCTGCGAAACGGTTTACCTGTTTGCCAATACTGGCTGAATATCGCAAATGTCCCATTGTCAGGATAACCTAAGAAGGTAAGCTTATCCTGGCCCAGGCCCAGCAAGCGCATGGCATCAATCGCCTCCTGGCGGCGCACCATGCCCATATGTATAAACTCGGTCCGCCTGAAGGTAATCCTCTTTTCATAGACAATAAAGGCAAACTCATTGTGGTCTCCGTTAGTCAGGTAAGCAACCCTCACCTCCGCGCGGCCTTTGAGCGCCTTTTGAATGATGCCGGCGCAAGCGATAGTTTCATCATCGGGGTGCGGGGCAAGTATAAGTACGCGGTCGTTCTTCTTAAACGCCTCGATTTCTTCGCTGCCTTGCGCCAGGGCTACAGATGCGCGCTGCCCGAGGACAAAAAAGAATAATAATAGTATAATAAGCGGTTTTTTGAACATATTTTTATGCTAACCCATCCCTTCTACCCGGCTTGCGGTTAAATACCGCAATAAATAAAAGAAATAATAAACATGCGGCAACCAGAAAATCCCCGTGACGCTTGTAAAATGAGGGCTGCCCGCGGATAAATATATCCCGGCTTTTATAGCCTGAAGTAAATAGCGGGTTAGCTTCTCTGCCAACCAGAAAAACAACCCTGCCTTGCGGGTCGATAAAGCCGGATACGCCCGTGTTCGCCGCGCGCACTAG
>JAQUAP010000061.1 GCA_028687205.1 Candidatus Omnitrophota bacterium | reverse complement strand
GTCTCCAGGCGCGGCCTACGGGAGAACTCTTTCCCTGGCCAAAGCCCATGCCGTAAAGCCGGGCGAACATATCGTCGGGGATCATCCATTCTTCATCGGTAATCCAGGATGGCCCGTCCAGCGGGGTCTGCACGACATTAGAACGCAGGATAGTGATAAATTTTCCGTTGGCTAAGCGCAGTCCTAAATCCACGCACCAGGACCTTCCGGGGCTGGCAGCGTCAATATACCAGTTGTTGGCAAATTCATGTATCTCGATATCAAAGAAGCGGTTGGCGTTTGTGCCGTTAAAAATAATATCCGTCACGTCATACACCCGAAGTATCCTTCTGGCTTTATAAAATTCATCTTTCAGGTCAGCTTTTAATTTTTCTACCGTTCCCTGTTTTAGCTCCCAGTAAGTATAGAGCCACCAGGGGTCGCGCACCAGGAGCACCATTCTATCCTGTTCATACCTGGAGGGCAGCTCATGAGAAAAAGTTTTCGTTACGCGGCTTACTTCGGGATGGGAAAACTTGGCTGTTTCTATGGCAATCTCCTGGACGCCGATAGCTTGTTTAACCTGGGGCTTTGGCGCCGCGGTTTTGGCTTTTGCTGTCCGCCGTACTTGTTTTTTCCTTAAGCGGGGTTTCTTGGCGCTGACTTTTTTTATTTTTTTTATCTTAACCATATCCACCTCCATTTTTTACGAATAAAAAAGGGGATACTCTCCCCTTTTTTTAAGAACTGTATGGACTGTTCTTTTTGACCCCCTTAGTTCATTTTTTAGCCTTTTTACTGGTCGATGATTTTTTTGCCAATTCTGCTTCCAGGGCCCTGGTTACCTTCTCCAATTCACCTTTTAGTCCCGCGCTTACCAGTTGCTCCTGGATCAATGCCTTTTTCACTGCCTCAAAGCTTGCCTTTTCGTCTTCTAACTCTTTATTTTTTACTTCTATCTTTTCGGCAAGGCTTGCCCTCTCCTGAAAAACCTTGCCTGCTTTTTCTTCAAGGTTCAGCCTTTGGAGCATCTCTTTCTTGCGCAGGGCATTCTGATTATAAGCGTTGATACACGAACCTATATTCAGGACCAAAAGCAGCAAAATCGCGATTGCCAGTATGAGTATGACCCTGTTTTTATTCATCCTTAGGCTTAAGCCTTATTTAAGATTCTCTTGCGGCTCGCTCATGGCCGGCTCTTCTGACTGGGCCCGGCCTTCTTTAACCTTGGTTACTTTGGGCTGAATAACAATTTCAACTCTGCGGTTTAGCTTCCTGCCTTCCCTTGTGTCATTGGAAGCGACCGGCCGATACTCGCCAAAACCAATTGCCGAGAGGCGCTCCGGAGAAATACCTTTTTCTTTGACTAAGAAATGCAAAACGCTTAAAGACCGGGCGGTAGATAACTCCCAATTCGATCTCCAGCCCGAATGCCTGATGGGGACATTATCCGTATATCCTTCGATGCCGATATTAAAACCGGCCATATTATCTTTTAAGACGGTAGCGACCTTATCCAAAAGCGGATAGGCCTCCTGCCTGATTTTAGCCTTTCCGGAATCAAAAAGCAGGTCTCCGACTACGGTAATTACCAGGCCCTTCTCCATCATCTGCAGCTTGACCTGCTTGTCGGTAATCTCCTGGCCTAATCTTTCTTCCAGGAGTTTCTTGGCCTGGGCTAAATTATCTAACTGCTGTGAAAGTTCATCGATCTTTTGCTTATCCGAACGCCTGCCGCTCTGGAAAATAAAAGTACACCCTGCTAAAGCTAAACCCATAAAGACGATTAATCCGACTTGCCATAGTTTTTTCATATTCCACCTCTCCCTTTCTTTGAAAATTAATGATAACACAGGCTTAAAACCTAGTCAAGGAAAATAGTATCTTTCCTGTCTGAGCCAACCGAAACCATCGCGATTTTAACCTTGAGCATATCCGAGAGCCTTTCCAGGTAACTCCTGGCATTGGGATGTAAACCTTTTAAGCTCCTCGGCTTAACCGCTCTCCTTGGCCATCCGGCTAATGTTTTATATACCGGTCTAAGCCGGCTAAGTACTTCCAGGTCATGGGGAAATTCCCTGAAGAGCTTACCTTTATATTTATAAGCCGTACAGACCTTGACCTCTTTTAAGCCATCGAGTATATCCATCTTCATGATGGCTAATTCGGATATCCCGTTTAACATCACTGCTTCTTTTACCGCCACGCTGTCAAACCAGCCGCATCTTCTTGGCCTGCCGGTAGTCGCGCCGAATTCATGGCCCCTTTCGCGCATAAACTTGCCGAAACCCGCGGCAAATTCCGTGGGGAAAGGGCCTTCTCCGACCCGGGTAGTGTAAGCCTTGGCTACGCCGATAACCTTATCTATCTTTACCGGAGATACGCCCGCGCCTATGCAGGCGCCGCCGGAAGTAGCCGAAGAAGAAGTCACGAAAGGATAGGTCCCGAAATCAATATCTAAAAATGTCCCTTGCGCGCCTTCAAAAAGGATGTCTTTTTTATCCATGATCGCCTGATTTAATATAAGCGCGGTATTGGAGATGTAGGGGGAAAATAACCTCCCGTAATTCAGATACTCCTTATAGATGGCGTTAAAATTAAACCCGCTGTGCCGATAGACCTTCTTAAAGATTTCGTTCTTTTCTTTCAGGTTATCCTTTAATTTATCGCTTAAGACCTTAGGGTTAAGCAGGTCAACCATCCTTATCCCGCAGCGGATAATCTTATCCGCATAGCATGGGCCGATGCCCCTGCCGGTAGTCCCGATTTTATTTTTCCTTTTTGATTCGCGTAAGCAGTCCAGGATCCTGTGATACGGCAGGATGACGTGCGCCAGCGTGGAAATCTTCAGGCGCCCTTTAATATCAATACCTGCATTCTTTATCTCCTTTATTTCGCCCAGGAGCACTAAAGGGTCAACCACGACGCCGTTACCGATACAACAGATTTTTCCTTTATGCAGGATCCCTGAAGGCATAAGATGAAAGATGTACTCTTTGTCTCCCACTACTACCGTATGGCCGGCGTTATTGCCGCCTTGATAGCGCACGATGTAATCTACCCTGGCGGATAGAATATCGATGATCTTGCCCTTACCCTCGTCTCCCCATTGCGTGCCTACTAAAACTATATTCATTATTTTTTCCCTTTACGGGGCCATGGTAAAAATCTTGCGCGCGATATCCGGATACTTAGCCACAAATTTTAATTCTTCGTCCACCAAGGGCTTCTGGTTATGCACATTGGCGTACCTGACTAATTCCAGGACTTCGGTCGCCTCGCTGTCATCTTTAAAAACAATCTCCAGCTTATCATAGACGTTCCGGAAACCCTTGATCCCGGAGTACTCGCCGGCGGTAATCTTCCTGCCGGTATCGATTATCTCCGGCTCGCCACGGCCTAATTCTTCGTAATCGTAAAGCTCGTAATTGCGCCTGTCTTTAAGCGCGCCGTCCGCGTGAATCCCTGATTCATGGGCAAAGGCATTAGCGCCTACGCCCGGCTGGTTTATCGGAATAGGCACGCCAAAGGCATAAGAGGCGTATTTACAGATCTTCCAGGCGGCTTTAAGGTTTACCTTATCGTCAAGCGCATAATTTTTCATATCATTGCCATACTTGAGCGCCAGGATTACGGAAACCAGGTCCGCGTTGCCCGCGCGCTCGCCCATCCCGTTGACGCAGGTATTGATGTAAGCGTCGCACCCGGCGTCGTTGGCGGCCTTGGCGCCGGCGATGGAATTTGCCACGACCAGGCCTAAATCATTATGGCAGTGCACTTCAATCGGCAGGTTAACTGCTTCAGCCAGTAATTTTATTCTTTCATAGATTGAAAACGGGGTATCGCACCCTAAAGTATCGCAGTAGCGCACCCGGTTGGCTCCGGCGGCCTTGGCTGCCTGGGCAAACTTAACTAAATAATCTATTTCGGTGCGCGAGGCATCTTCCGCATTGGCGCCGACAGACTCCGCGCCTAAATGCACCGCTTCTTTGACGGCTTCAGTCATTTCTTTGATTACTGACTGATGGTCCAGCTTACCTTTAAACTTATGCACAATCATCTGGTCGGAAGTAGAAATAGAAAGATTCACGTGTTTTAAGTGCGGCACGAGCTTAAAGGCGTTCTTGACGTCATCGCGCGTTGCCCTGAGCCATCCCCCTAATCTTATCGGGAGAAGCACGCCTTTCTTGACCAGCTCCAGGTTGGCATTGAGATAATTTGTTTCATGGCGGGTGAGCGGAAAACCAAACTCAGACTGGAATACCCCCATTTCATTCAGGTAAAGATTGATCATGGTCTTCTGCAGTTTAGACAGGCAGATACGCGAGGTCTGCACCCCGTCGCGGTTAGTGACATCAATAAGATAAATCCTGTTTTTTTTGCTCATAGCATCACCTCTTAAGGGATAAAATAACTACTTTTTTAACTTCTTCTTTAATTCTTCCTTAGATAGCGCGCCTTTGGAAGAAAATATCTCCTGGTTATCCATAAGATAAGCCGGCCCGAACATAATTTTAAGCTCCCGGCCAAGGCTGCTATTTTCTTTTAGTAAACCACTACCTTCGGGAGAACGGGCGCAGGATTTTATTTTTTTGAAATCCATGCCGCCGGCGCAATCCTCCCACCAGGAGCTGTTAATCTTCTTTGCCCTGCAGGTTATATAATCCCAGAAACCTTTAGGGTAATATCTCTGCACGCACAGGGCGCGTAAATCTTCTTCAATCTCGGTATCGCCATACAAGGCATCTATTTTATCGCCCCGTATGGTAGCTAAAAAATGCACTGTGGGGTTGAATTCCTTAATTATATTCAGCACCCAGGCAGCATCCCGGTTAAAAAGGCTGATAAATAAATCTAATTTCCCCTTTTGTTTCTTACGGCCAAGAAAATAGCTCAAGCCGCCGGCCTGCGGTTTTAACATATAAAAATCCCCCCGCTGCTCTAAGGAAGCTTTGAGGTTGGCAAAATTCCTGTCGCGGGTTACTTCTTTACCTAAAAGATAGAGCGGAAGGCCGGAGACCTTTAAATCTGCGATAAGCTTTTCCGCTTTTTTATCCGGGTAATAAATATAGGTAACTTCCAAACCAGGAAGCTGTTTCTTAAGGAAATTAACCACCGGCTCCGGGTTACAGCTTAAACATTCTTTAGGGGTAACTACCGTGAGTTTAACTTTGACCGCTTCGCTGAACAAACAACCGGCATTAAGGCTGCCGGCGTTCTGGCATGCGCCAACCAGGCCCTCTTTTTTACAGTCATTATCCGTAAAACAACGCGGCAGTATAGCCAGGATATTCGGGTCATCGCTGACCTTATCCGAAACCCGGATATCTTCTACGCTGACATTATCTATCTTATCGCCTTTAAGGCTTAAGACAGCCTGGTTAAGCCTGCGGCCCTGCCAGGAGGGCCTTAAAATTATTGCGCTGCCTGCTTTAGTAAATAACGCTTTTTGATTACGGCCATGGCCGTCGATAACCACGCGGATCTCCGGGATATTCTCTATGGCTTTCAAATCCTCGGCCTCCCCGAGATTGCTTAAGAGAATGATGAAGAGAACGCCTTTTGATTTTAACTCCCGCACTGCCGTCTCTACGGCTGGCCTCGGCTCAATGAACTTTACATCTCCTGCTTTCTGTTTTGCTGCGGGGTTAGTCAGCGCGATGATGCCTACCTTTAATCCAGCCGCTTCTTTAATCACATACGGAGCGATGTCCGCAAATTTTAAATTAGAGGAGATAAAATTTAACTTTACCTTAGCCGTATTTTCTTTTAAGAACTCCTGGCCGAAATTAAATTCGTCCTCGCTTATCGCCAGGGCATCGTATTTCATCAGTTGCATCGCATCCAGGTTTATCCTGGTGCGCTGTATATCTAATGGCGCACTCTGGGTGTTTTGGTCCAGGAGCCCGCCGCCGAAGAAATTCCCCGCATCCAATACCAGGGAATCAGGATATTTTTTCCTTAACTGGTTGATCAGGGTGGCTCGCCGGGCAACGCCGCCATCCGGTTCAGACGGGCAATTACAGGGATAAAGCGCTGCGTGCGTCTCGCCGGTATAGATAAGCACCAGTTCTTTATCTTTCGCGTAAGCCCGGGCAATAAACAGCGAAAATAAACCATAAGCCATGGCGCACAAAACCAATATCAACAGCTTCTTCATACCTTGATCCCCTTAATCGTTAAAACATTTTCTAATTTTTTAAGCTTACCCGCCAGTTCAGCCGAGACAGGGCTGTCCACATTCAAAACACTGATCGCCTTACCTCCCGGCTTATCCCGGCCAAAAGTCATCGCCGCGATATTAATATTATGCTTGCCTAAAACCGTGCCCAGGTTTCCGATCAACCCCGGTCGGTCCCAGTTCTCGATATAAATCATCTCGCCCACAGGATAGAGCTCCACATAATATTCGTCTATTTTAACAATCCTGGCCTGCTTATTCCCGGAAAGCGTACCCCAGACTGTGCGCGTGCCCTTATCCGTTTTTAAGGCCAGTTTAATAAGATTAACAAACTCTTCTTCCTTAGAGGACTTGGCTTCCTTGATCTTAATCCCTCTTTCTTTGGCTAAAGAAACCGCGTTGATGAAATTAACGGTTTCTTTTAAGATCGGGGAGAGCAAGCCCTTAGAGAGCGCCATGGTCAGCGGGCTTAGGTCATACGCGGCAATCTCTCCGCTATAACTTATATCTAATTCCTGGAACCTTCCCTCGACAAGCTGGGCGGCGAATGAGCCTACTTTTTCCGCCAGGACAATATAAGGATTAAGCATCTTACAGACTTCCGCCTCTAAACAAGGATAGTTGGCGGCATTGCGTATCCCTCTGTCCAAAAGCGCGTCGCGCACGATTTCCGCGACTTCAATAGCGACATTAACCTGGGCCTCTTCGGTAGAAGCGCCGAGGTGCGGAGTGACCACTACGCTCTCCAGCTTTAAGAGTTCATTCTCGGCAGTAACCGGCTCTTTCTCAAAGACATCCAGGGCAGCTCCGGCAACCTTGCCTTCTTTTATGGCTGCTACCAGCGCCTGTTCATCGACAATCCCGCCCCTGGCGCAATTAATAA
>JAQUAP010000060.1 GCA_028687205.1 Candidatus Omnitrophota bacterium | reverse complement strand
TACGCTCTTTATGATTGCATTCACCTGCCCCTTATCGGCGACCCCGGACATAACCGGAAACACCTGGGAGGCCAGGCACATCCTTAATAAGCCATTTACTCTTCCTTCTACGCGCCGCTTCCGGTTATCGTAATAGCCGTTAAAAAATCCGTCTTTTAGCCATTCGCTTTTACGGATATGCTGCATCATCCACAAAGATTTTATCTTGAGGTTACGCGCCAGAGCCGCCGCATCTACATATATTTTCCTGCCTGAAAGGCGCTTTCCGGCTTTTGAAAAGTATTGCTCAAGGATTTTACGTTTTTCTTTTTTATTGTTATAATTAAAATGTTTTAAAAGGATACTTATCTCTCCGGCGAGCTGGATTTTTTTCTTTCCTGTTCTTAATAGTAACTCGGCAAGCTTGCTTAAATTCCAGGCGTACATCGCGCTAAATGCTACGCTCTCCCCATTCTCCCCGGCCATATCCAGGCCGTCATTCCAGTCTGCGCCCTCTAAGCGGATATGGTTGTGCGAGCCGACGTTAAAAAACTGCGTCAGGTTCTGGACAAGAAGGTGCTCGAAAATTGAGCCTTTGCAGGGTTTAGCCGTATTCCAGGCGCGGTTAATTCTGCGTGAGCGCCAGATATGCTGGTCGCTAAAATACGCTGCCTCTCTGAATAAAATACCTAAATCCCCTGTTTCGTTGATATAAAGGTCCGTAGTGATAAGCGGCCAGGCCCCGTGGTCCATCCACACTCTGGCGATATCATTGCGGTCGGCAATGAACTCGCCGGGTTTTTTGCCCACGATAGTCGCGTTAGAACCGTCAATCCTTACTCCGGAAAAATTATTTAAGAGGAGACTACGCGCTTCTTGCGGGTCGTTTAATAGTAGCCCTAAGCAATCCTGCCAAAGGTCGCGCCAGCCGCGGCCGCCCTTACCGTAATCAAAATCAGGAAGGAATGAACAACCGAAGACTTTTCTTAAAACCGGCTGAATATTCACCCAGCTCAGCCAATGCTCAAAATCGCTATCGGCTACGGAAAGATTAATGCTGCGGGATTTCTTCTGCCAGAAGGATTTTGTTTCCTGAAGCGCGGCTTCTATTTTCAGGCGGGTATTAAATCTATTTAAACAGCGGCTGATCTCTTTTGCATCCCGGCTAATGCCCATAATTATATTATAGGAACAACTGCTCCCGGCATTAAGCACGCGGCTTTTAAAACGCAAAGCCCCCATCGGCTCCCTGCCCTGAAGGTAAGTTTTACCGGGCAGTAGATTATCCAGGACCGCTTCCGGCGCTTCCAAATCTCCTGCCTCTCCACAAAACATCTCCTGTGCCGGATAAATATATTGCGGGGCCTGGCCCTTAGCGTCAACGCCCAGGACAAAATAATATTCTTTATTCGGCTTATGCCCTGACTCGTCAAAAGAAAGCGTAGGCTTAAAGACAACGCCGTATTTATTTAAGGTTACGCGCTGCAATAGCGAGGTTACCTGGCGATGGTCGCGGATATTGCCGGCGCTCCTGGCATAGAGCGGGATAGCTGCGGTAGGGATGAATTTTATTTTCTTGGAGCTGACATTAGTGAGCTTAACCTGCATTATTTCTACCGGGTCATTACCCGCCGGCACAAAAGAAAGAATCTCCGCCCTTAAGCCTATTTTTTTATTTTCCCGCGTAACCTTCTGCCAGAGAAGGCCGGCCTGGAAGTTAAAACTGTCTGCTTTAATCTGTTTTAAATTTTTGGAAACTCCCGTTGCCGACCAGGTTTTATCCCGGTTAATATATACCCAGAAATTCCTTGAGGAACGTAAAGAACTAAGGTTTACGCGCGAGACCGGCTCTAAGAGGAAAGAATCCTGCCCAGCTTTAATATCGCCGTGCAGGTCCGGCGACACAGAAGACATTAAAACTTCATTACAAAGCGGAAAATAAAGGCTCCTGATTTTGTCTGCTTCGGGAAACTCAAATGTGCCTAAAGCTCTTTTAAACTTCCAGGTCTTTTTCACGCGTCTTCCACTTTTTAATTATCTCTACAACTTCCTCATCGGGCACATCATGCCAATCTTGATAGCCTTGAGCAACCGCGCGAAATAACGGCGGTTTTTCCAAAATCACCACTTCGTCAACAATCTCCGCCAGTTCCTTTTCCATCCCTTCTCCCGAAATAGGGCTGGCGGCGATAATCTTTTGCGCTTTTCTGTTTTTACATAAGGCTACCGCTGCCTGTAAAGTAGAGCCCATGGCAATACCGTCGTCTACGATGATCACTGTCCTGTCTTTAATCTCGGGCAGGCCCTCTCCTTTACGCAGGGCTAATATGCGCCGGGTAATTTCTGCTTTCTGCTCCTGGGCTATCTTGTCAACCAATCCCCGCGGGAGTAATTCCTCGTATTCGCCGAGAATAAATAAGCTCCCGTCTTCGGCAATCGCGCCGAACCCAAATTCAGGATTACCCGGAAAAGGCAATTTTCTGGATATGATAATTGAAAAATCGGCATTGAGGTATTTGGCTACTTCGTAGCCTACCACAACCCCGCCCCTGGGTATGGCCAAAACAAGGGCTCCCTTGTCCTTATAATTTTTTAAAGCCCTGGCTAATTTTTCCCCTGCGTCTTCTCTGTCTCTAAACATTTTTTTAGTATAGTTAGATTAATTATACCATATTCAATAAAAAGCCCGCCAATTATTTGACGGGCTTTATTGGTTGGCCGCACATAATTTTTGGGCTGCGGCACTTTGTGTATTGGCCTCTCTCTGAGAGGCAATAATATTGGTTGCGGGGGACTGATTTGAACAGTCGACCTCAAGGTTATGCTTGCTACTTCAGCTTGCGCTGCCCCTGATGAAACATCAGAGTTCGTAGTCCGGACTATATCTTGACCCGCCAATTTTCTTGACGGGCCCCTGCCGTTTAGTCTCTACACCTTCCCGCCATAAATCTTGACGGACTTGGCTCGGTATTACCTTTATTAAGAATCAAAGGCTTCACCGAATTTGACAGGTTATCCTTCAACCGTTACCGGCTGAAGAGCCCATTAATTTGAGCCTTGCGAGCTACCAGGCTGCTCCACCCCGCGAATCTTTTCAAACAAGAAAATTGCTTCAGCAATTTTCGCAGTGGTATGATGCCTATCCTCCTCACCATACCAGAACAATCTATATTATAACACACTAATCTGCCGCCAAAAGCTAATCCTTACCTCTTCTTTTTCTGCGGGACAATCTTAATGGGAATTTCACCCTTCCTGACTACTCCCATCTTTTCCCGGGCAATCATCTCCTTATAGACCGGGTTATTCTCAATCTTGGTTATCTCCTGCTGCAAAAGAGCGTTTTCTATATTTAAGCGCTTAATCTTATCTTCTAAGTCGCGGTTTTTATCCCTCAAGCCCTGTAACTTAGTCAGGCCCGGAAGGAACAAAACCAGGATAAAAACTGCCAACCCAAAAATCCAGAACGCCTTTTTTAATGTGGCTAACATTTATTTGTTCCAAAGCGTGCCTGCGTAGACGGCCTTAGAGCCCAGTTCTTCCTCAATCCTTAAGAGCTCGTTATACTTGCAGACCCTTTCGCTGCGCGAGAGCGAACCGGTTTTAATCTGGCCGCAGGATGTGGCGACAGCCAGGTGTGCAATGGTCGTATCTTCGGTCTCGCCGCTGCGGTGGGATATAACCGCTTTGTATTTATTCTTTTTGGCGATATTTATTGCCTCAAGCGTCTCGGAGAGCGAGCCAATCTGGTTGACTTTTATCAGTATAGCATTGCCTATTTTTTCTGCAATCCCTTTTTTGAATATCCTGGGGTTAGTGACGAAGATATCGTCGCCGACTAACTGCAATTTAGAGCCTAAGCTCCTGGTCATCTCCTGCCAGCCGCTCCAGTCGTGCTCGCCCAAGCCATCTTCAATAGAAATAATAGGATATTTATTCAGCCAGGATGCGTAAATCTGGATTAAATCCGCGGAAGACTTCTCGGAATTTTCAAAATTATACTTGCCGTCTTTCCAGAACGAGCTTGCGGCGCAATCAAGGGCTAAAGCGACGTCCTTACCGGGTTTATACCCTGCCTTTTCAATTGCCTGGATAATCACCTCCAGGGCTTCGTGGTTGCTGGTTAAGCTCGGAGCAAACCCGCCTTCGTCGCCTACTGAGGTGGAAAGTTTCTTAGACTTAAGCAGCGCTTTTAAATTATGAAAGACTTCATCGGCCATGCGCAGGGCCTCGCTAAAACGCTCAGCGCCAATCGGCATAATCATAAACTCCTGGATATCCAGGTTATTATCCGCGTGCAAGCCGCCGTTTAGGATATTCATTAAAGGAATGGGTAAAAGCTTAGCCTTATCCCCGCCTAAAAATTTATATAAAGGCTGCTTCTTAGCTAGCGCCGCGGCCTTGGCTACTGCCAAAGATACGCCGAGGATAGCGTTGGCGCCGAGCCTGGCCTTATTTTCTGTCCCGTCTAATTTTATCAGCAGGCTGTCTACTTTTTTAAAGTCAGGGGCCAAACCCTTTATTTTTGAGGCAATTATGGTATTGACGTTATTGACTGCCTTTAATACGCCTTTACCTGAATACCGCTTCTTATTGCCATCCCTTAACTCTAAGGCCTCTTTTTCTCCGGTAGAGGCGCCCGAAGGGACAGCTGCCCGGCCTAAAATACCGTTAGCCAGGATGACATCGACTTCTACCGTAGGGTTTCCGCGGGAATCCAAAATCTCACGGGCTAAAACTTTCTTGATCTTTGCCATCTTCTTTTCTCCTTATATGTTGGGGGAGTTATTATTATACGCGCTCAGCCCATCCAGTCAAGAGAAAGTTTGATTAATCAAACTTTCTCTTGATCCTGCGGTAATGTACCGCAGGATCTTATATAATTTTTATGCTATTAGGTATGGAATCCGATTGACGGCTTGGGCTTTGCCGCAGGCGGCTCTAAAAGCTGTTTAATAGCTTGAAATACTATTGCAAATTGCTTATCGTATTTCTTCTCCATTGCCTCGATCTTACGCCGTAGATCATGGTTGGTCAAAAGCATACGGCGTAATTGAGTAAATGCCCGCATAATTTGTATATTTACCGAAATCGCGCGATCACTATTTAGCACACCCGAAAGCATCGCAACTCCTTGTTCGGTAAAGGCGTACGGAAGAACAACCGAATGCTTCATGGCATTGAACCGGTCGCAATTTGCGACCAGTTCACTCTTTTCGCTTTTCGTCAATTGGAACATAAAGTCTTCCGGAAATCTTTTTATGTTTCTTTTAACTTGCTCATTTAAGCGTTTCGTGGTTACCTCATACAAAAGAGCTAAATCCCTGTCTATCATTACCTTCTTCCCTCTAATGAAGAAAATCTTGCTAGTTATTACTTCTACAGAAACTATGCTAACCATAGCCGCCTCCTTCCTACTCTAAGAGACGCAGGGAGAGGGAATTTCTAACGGAAGAATACCAAAAATATGGGACGGGTCTATTGAGAAAGGCGGGCAATTAAGTCTCGTGTCCCCGGAATTGCGGAATTGCGCCGGAATTGCGGAATTGCGAAATTTCCCGATTTCGTTAACACACCAAATAGCCTGAAAACCATGAACCAGCCTCTATATCTGCCTGCTGCGTTCCATAGGTTTGTTCCACCATAACATATGCTGTATCTCCCGCATCCATATCAGCCAATACAGACGCCGTAAAGGTCATTCCATTTGCAAGGTCTGACGCAAAACCACGAGGATCATAACCGCTAGGATACATTCTATTGCTTGTTATTATATCAACCGAATATACTGCGGCGGCAGAATCAATCGAAGTGATATATATAGAATAACTTAGCATATAACGGCCTGTGACCGGAGCAGTAAATGTGCTTGACGCAAAATTATTAGCCTGGTCAAATACCTCAGTCCCAAAAAGTACTGTGGTAGCAGTATTGACAGGTATATCAGATTGCATTGCAGACGGCCTAGCCAAAAACGCCGGTAGTAAAGCATTTGTCAATGTTCCATTTAGTTTAGTGTCTCCGTTTACATGCAGCTTAGTACTAGGGCTGGTCGTGCCGATGCCGACGTTGCCTGATGTATCTACTGTTAGGCCTTTAGCCGCTCCTGTCCCATAAACATCTAAGGGGCCAGTAGGGCTCGTCGTTCCGATACCCACATTACCCTCTACCACCAGGTCAGCGTTAAGATCAATCGGATTGCCGTCTCCGTCTTCTGCCTCCCAGGGCATTTCACCGCCATCAAAATAGGTATCTCCTATGGCTATTCTCTTAGCGCGCATTTCTCTATAAACGCCGTAGGGAGAAGGGTAATAGGTAGAGATGGTGATAGATTCTTCGGCAAGGCTAAGAAATGGAATAAGTAGGAGGAAAATTAAAGAGAGTAAAAATAAATTCGGCTTAGGCATCGTAAGCTTTTTGCATCCGTATCTGCCTTTTTATTAGTATTCCATTTTGGAATATCTAATTAAAAAATTTATCATAGAAACCCAGGAGCGTCAAGGAAAATATGGATAAAACCATCTACACCAAAGCTTACTCCCGCTTAGTCAACCGCTTAATTAAGTCTCATGTCCCCGGAATTGCAGCAAAAAACAGGGGACGGTTCTATTCGTAGGGTCATTAGCATAGAACCGTCCCCTTTATTTATCTAGTTTGGCTTCTAAGGCGGACATTTGCTGCTTCAAGGCGTCTATCTGGCTTTGCTGCTCTTTAATGGCTTCTATAGTTAAAGCAACAAGATGGTCGTAACTTAAAGACAGAGTTTTTTCGGAAGCATCTCTACGAACTACTTCCGGGACTACCTTTTGAACATCCTCAGCTATCATGCCAATATCATGCCGGCCGCCAGCAATCCAGTCAAAATATACTCCATTAAGCTGAGATACTTTATCCAGAGCATTGGCAATCGGAGTAATATTGGCCTTTAAGATCCTGGAACTGGCATCGCCGTGGCCGTAGCGAAATAAACCATAGCCATCTGATCCTCTTAGTATTAGGCAGGTTGCTCCTCCGCCATATCCACTAACCAGATTAAGATTCTGGCCTGAATCTCCGTTTCCTATCCATACATCAGAACCGTTCTTACCATATAAAGAAGTTCCCCTGAAGTAAATATTACCATTTACATCTAATGCTTGGTTCGGACTAGTCGTCCCGATGCCGACGTTGCCGCCATTTGGATTCAACAGTAAATTTGTATAGCCAAGGGCGTTATGGACCGATTGAATGTATCCATTATCAGCCATCGTGTTATAACCCAAAAG
>JAQUAP010000059.1 GCA_028687205.1 Candidatus Omnitrophota bacterium | reverse complement strand
TTCCGGGGTGATGGGCGGAAAGGTCTCGCATGAATTTATGGTTCCGGCCAAGGATGGCGAGGATGTCGTTAAGGTCGGCTCAGAAAATGTCAACGCCATTGAGGTGGGGCATATCTTTAAGCTGGGAACTAAATACAGCGCTGCTTTAGGCGCGAACTTTCTGGATGCCAAAGGAAACCTCAAACCCATAATCATGGGTTGTTACGGCATAGGCGTCTCAAGGCTGATTTCCGGCGTGATTGAGCAGAACAATGACCAAGACGGGATTATCTGGCCGCAGGAAATAGCTCCCTATAAAGTCATGATTTTAGTTTTAGACGCCGGGGATAAGAAAATCATGGACCTGGCTTTAAGCGTTTATCAGGAATTAGAAAAGAGCGGGATAGAGCCGCTCCTGGATGACCGCGATGAACGGCCGGGGGTCAAGTTTAAGGATGCGGACCTGCTGGGAATACCTTTACAGGTAATTGTCGGCAAGAACAGCCTTAAGGATAAGACGCTTGAGCTTAAAACCCGGCGCGACCAGCAAAAAATTATTAAGCCCAAAGAAGAAATATTGCGGGAAATAAAGCAACGCATCAATGGATAAAGAAGGTTTGGTTAACGAATTAAAGCTTATCCTGGGAGAGTTTCTTAAAAGCCAGAACCTGGACTTAGTAGAACTCATCCACAGGTATGAAGGAAGGGACCTGGTCCTGCGCATCCTGGTGGATAAGCCTGAAGGAGGCATAAGTATCGGCGAGTGCGCGGAGGTTAACCGCGCGATAAGCGCCCTGCTGGATGAAAAGAATCTTTTACAGGAGGGATATATCCTGGAGGTATCTTCTCCGGGCCTGGACAGGCCGCTTGAGACGGAAAATGATTTTGCGCGCTGCCTGGATAAAAAGGTAAAATTTTTCTTAAATAGCCTGGTCAACGGGAAATTAGAATGGGACGGCGTTATCAGTAAGGTCAGCGCAGGAAGCGTCTATATTAATACGGCAACAGGGGCAATGGAAGTGCCTTTAGATAAGATTAACAAAGCAAAACGCATCATTTAGGATGGGAGATTAAGATGAGTCAGGAATTGTTGGCGATTATTGAACAGATAGAAAGAGAAAAAGGGATTAAAAAAGAGATATTAATCCAGGCGGTAGAGAGCGCCATGCTCAGCGCTGCCAAGCGCGTGATTGACTTAAAGCCTGATGAAGAATTCAGGGTGGAGATCGACCGTAACAGCGGTAAAATCCGCGCCTGGAGGAATGAAGAAGAAGTCACCAATATTGATTTCGGGCGCATTGCCGCTTCTACTGCCCGCCAGGTGATCATCCAGAAGATGCGCGAGGCGGAAAAAGACGTTGTCTTTAATGAATTCCAGGGCCGGGTGGGAGAAATCGTCAGCGGCACAGTCTATCGCTTTGAAAAAGGCAATATTATCATCGACCTTCTGGGTAAGGCCGAGGGGATTTTGCTTAAGCGCGAGCAGTCGCCGAAAGAAGAATTCAAGCAGGGCCAGCGTATGCGGGCTTATGTTTTGGATGTAAAGAAAGATACCAAGGGCGCGCAGATCATTCTTTCGCGCACGCATCCGGCTCTCGTAAAGAAATTATTTGAACTGGAGGTCCCGGAGATTTATGAGGGGATTGTTGAAATCAAGGCCATCTCCCGCCAGGCAGGAGAGCGTACCAAAATCGCCGTCTATTCCAAGAATGATAAAGTTGATTCCGTGGGCGCCTGCGTGGGCATGCGCGGTAACCGCGTCAGGAATATCGTGAATGAAGTCTACGGAGAGAAGATCGATATCGTGCGTTATAATGAGGATATCCGCGAATATATTAAGAACGCGCTTTCTCCGGCTAAGGTTTCCGAGATAAAACTGGATAAAGAGCATCAGAAAGCCGAAGTCATTGTTGACGATGACCAGTTGTCATTAGCCATCGGTAAGCACGGCCAGAACGTGCGCCTGGCTTCTAAGCTTATCGGCTGGGATTTAGATATCCGCACCAAGGCTACGGCAGCCGAGGCTGTGGCCAAAGCCGAAGCCAAGGCCAAAGAAGAAAAAGCAGCTGCCGCGGCGGAAGTTGCTCCCGCGGTGGAAAAGAAAGCCAAGAAAGAAAAGAAAAAGAAGAAGGCAGCCCTCTCCCTGGAAGAATTATCCGGGATAGGAGAAAAAACTTTAGCCAGCTTAAAAGACGCGGGTATCAGCACGGTTGCCGAGTTGCTGGCGGCAAAAGTAGAGGGTTTAATCAAGATAAAAGGTATCGGCGAGAAAAAGGCTGAGAAGTTGATTGCCCAGGCCAAAGGTAAAAAATAATTCTATTTTAAAGGAAGAGGGTATTCGCATATGGTTGTTAAGTCCAAAAAAGAAAAGAAGCCGGTTAAAAAAGAGACCAGGCCTAAGGTTAAAAAAACAGTTAAGCCGGTTAAGGCAGCAGCCAAGACGGTTAAGAAAGCTGCGCCTAAGCCTAAACCCAAGCCAATTCTCCATCCTAAACCGATTGTACATGCGCCTAAGCCAGCGGTTCAGGCGCCTAAACCTCCGCACGTACCTAAACCAGTAGTTCACGCAGCCAAACCAGCGGTACACATAACTAAGCCAGCGGTTCAGGCGCCTAAACCTCCGGTACACGTGCCCAAGCCGCAGGTTAAAATTGAAATTAAACCTGAAGTTAAGGTTGCGCCTGCTGCGCCGGCTATTGAGCTTAAAGAATTAGAGCTTGCGCTTCCCATTACCGTAAAAGACCTGGCCATTAAACTGCAGGAAAAACCCTCTATCATTATCAAGAATCTCCTGGACGCCAGGATCATGGTCGGGATAAACCAGACTTTAGACGAAGCAATCGTAGCCAAGATTTGCGAAAAGTATCGCTTTAAAATTAAAAAAGCATTAGGCCAGGAAGAATTAATGCTCAGCGCCCACGAGCTTAAAGACGAGGCCAAAGATTTAAAGCCGCGTTCGCCGATCGTCACTTTTATGGGGCATGTTGACCATGGGAAAACTTCGTTGTTAGACGCCATAAGAAAAACGAAAGTCGCCGAATCCGAGCATGGCGGGATTACCCAGCATATCGGCGCTTACAGGGTAGTCCTTGCGCACGGCGAGATTACTTTCTTGGATACGCCTGGCCATGAGGCCTTTACGGCCATGCGTTCGCGCGGGGCAAGCATTACGGATATTGTAGTCCTGGTCGTCGCCGCTGATGACGGAGTAATGCCGCAGACCCAGGAGGCTATAGACCATGCCCGGGCAGCCGGCGTCTCGATCATCGTGGCGGTAAATAAAATTGATAAGCAGGGAGCGGATATTGACCAGGTGAAAAAACAGTTAGCTAAGCTTGATTTAAACTCCGAAGACTGGGGCGGCAAGACCATCACCGTTCCTGTTTCGGCCAAGACCGGCCAGGGTATTGATGATTTGCTGGAGATGATCCTCCTGGAAGCGCAGATGCTGGAATTAAAAGCCAATCCTAACCGCCTGGCTAAAGGCATCGTCATCGAGGCCCAGATGTCCAAGGGCCGCGGCCCCGTAGCTACATTGCTGGTGCAAAACGGCACCCTGCATTTAAATGAGAATATTATCGTAGGGAACTTCTACGGCAAGATCCGCGCGATGTTTAATGACCATGGCCAAGGCGTAACCAGCGTGGCTCCCTCGGTGCCGGTGGAGGTATTAGGCGTATCCGGCGTACCCGCGGCAGGAGAACAGTTCTTTGCTATCGCCGATGAAAAAAAGGCCAAGGAATTAGCGGCCAGCCGCCTGGAAAAAGAAAAACAGCAGCAGATAAAAACTTTCAAGCACGTGAGCCTTGAGGATTTGCACGCGCAGATCCTGGAAGGCAAAATCAAGGAATTAAAGCTGATCGTTAAAGCCGATGTCCAGGGCTCGCTTGAGGCGATCAGAGAGACCCTGAATAAATTAAACGTCTCGGAAATAAAATTAGATTTTATCCATACCGGCGTAGGCAATATCAATAACTCGGATGTTATCCTGGCGGTCGCCTCCAATGCCCTTATCCTCGGGTTCAACGTCACCATGGATGAGCTGGCCAAGGAACTGGTGGCCAAGGAAGGCGTGGATGTCAAGGTCTATAATATTATTTATGAATTGGCCAATGATATCAAGGCAGCCATTGAAGGCATGCTTGAGCCGAAATTAAAAAAGGTTTTACTGGGCAGGGCGGAAGTCAGGAAGGTCTTTAAGTTATCGCGCTCAGGGATCGTCGCCGGATGTTTTGTCACCAAGGGTAAATTTACCCGTAGCTGCGTGATCTCCCTCGTCAGGAACGGGCAAGTTGTTTTTGAAGGCAAGCTCTCTTCTTTAAAACGCTTTAAAGACGATGTGCGTGAAGTAGGCGAGGGTTTTGAATGCGGGATGACCCTGGCAGGGTTTGACCAGATGATGGAAGGCGATATTATCGAAGGCTATGAAATAGAAAAGATAGCCAGAAAACTATAGGAAGTAAAAATATGAAAAAAAGAATATTAAGCGGGATGCGGCCGACGGGAAAACTACACCTTGGCCATTTAGTCGGCGCGCTGGATAACTGGGTCAGGCTTCAGAAAGAATACGACTGTTTCTTTATGGTCGCGGACTGGCACGCCTTTATGAGTGAATATGAAAACACCGCTGAGCTTTCCGAGAACACCCTGGATAACTTAGTTGACTGGTTAGCCGCGGGGATCGACCCGGATAAGTCCACCATCTTCATCCAATCGCATATCCCGCAACACGCGGAGTTGCACGTGATCCTTTCCTGTATTACGCCCCTTGGGCTATTGGAGCGCTGCCCTACCTATAAGGAACAGATGCGCGAAGTAAAGACGCGGAATTTAAATACCTACGGATTTTTAGGTTATCCGGTCTTACAGGCGGCGGATATCCTGCTTTATAAAGCGGATAAAGTGCCCGTAGGCCAGGACCAGCTTCCGCACTTAGAGCTTACCCGCGAGATTGCCAGGCTTTTTAATAATTTGTCTAAAAAAGAAATCTTTCCCTCGCCCGATGCGATATTGACCAAGACGCCCAAGCTCTTAGGGCTCGACGGCCGCAAGATGAGCAAAAGCTACCTGAATACCATCAACCTTTCGGATACCCCTGAAGTAATCACGCGCAAAATCGCCACGATGTTTACCGACCCCAAAAGAATTAAGTTAAGCGACGCGGGCCATCCGGACACCTGCAATGTCTTCTCCTATTTTTCCGTCTTTATGCCCGAGAGGAAGGATGAGGTATATGACTGGTGTATGGACGCCAAGAAAGGCTGTACCGAATGCAAAAAGCTGCTCGCTGGCGCCATTATCGAGAAGCTTGCGCCTATACAGGAGAAGAGGAAGAACCTGCTAAAGGATAAGGCGGCCTTAAAGAAGATACTGGATGCGGGGGCTAAAAAAGCCGCGGGCTTTGCCTCCGGGACAATGCAAGAAGTGCGTAAAGCGATAAATTTATGAGCTATAAAATAAAAATAGAGATATTCGAGGGCCCTTTAGACCTGCTCTTGTACCTGGTTAAAAAAGACCACCTGAATATTTACGATATCCCAATAGCCAAAGTTACCGAGCAGTACCTGCAGTATTTGAATTTAATGCAGATGCTGGATTTAAACATCGCCGGAGAATTCCTGGTGATGGCGGCGACCCTGATGCAGATTAAATCCAAGATGCTCCTGCCGGCCGAGGAAGGTGTGGGCGCGGAAGGCGAACAGGAAGACCCGCGCGAAGAGCTGGTCAGGCGCCTTTTGGAATATGAAAAATTTAAAGAGATCGCCCAGGACCTGCGCCAGAAAGAAACCGACCAGCGCGAGATTTTTAAACGCCCCAGGGGCGAAGCGGAAAAAGAGCCAAGCGAGAAAAAAGAAGTTTATTTTGAGGCGAGTATCTTTGACCTGATCAGCGCCTTTTCCCAGGCGCTCAAAGATGTGCCGAAGGAAGTTTTTTACGAGGTAGTCAAAGACAAATATACGATGGAGGAGGCCACGCACGAGATACTCCATCTCTTATTGACTAAGTCTGAGGTAAGGCTCTCCGAGCTTTTCAGCCTGGCAAAAAATAAATTGCAGATCATCGTAACGTTCCTGGCGGTATTGGAATTGATCCGCCTGAAAGAGATCACCGCGCGCCAGTCCGAATTATTCCAGGAGATAGAGATCGTCAGAAACAAGGAGAATATTATTCCTTATGAGCGAAGAGACCAGGCAAACCCTGCTTAAGGGGTCACCCAATATCATCAATACCACGGAGTCCGAAGAGGATATCGTTTTAAACATCTCCCTGCGGCCGAAGAAATTCGCGGAATTTGTCGGGCACAAAGATATCGTGGATAACCTGAAGGTCTCCATCCAGGCGGCTAAACAGAGAAAAGAGCCGCTGGAGCATGTCTTATTAAGCGGGCCTCCCGGCCTGGGCAAGACTTCTTTATCGCATATCATCGCCCATGAAATGGGCTGTAAAATTACCGCTACCAGCGGCCCGGCAATTGAGCGCGCCGGGGATTTGATCGGTATACTGACTAACCTGGAAAAAGGGGATATTTTATTTATTGACGAAATCCACCGCCTTTCCAAAGTAGTCGAGGAATTTTTGTATCCGGCAATGGAGAGTTTCCAGATAGATTTTGTCATTGATAAGGGGCCGTACGCTAAGACCATAAAATTTAACCTGAAGCCCTTTACCCTGGTAGGCGCAACCACGCGCACCGGTTTATTAGCCGCGCCGCTCCGGGGAAGGTTCGGCATATTTTATAACCTGGACTTCTATAAAATAGAAGACCTGACGAAAATAGTCAAGCACTCGGCAGGGATTTTGGGCGTGGATATAGAGGATAGCGCCGCAATTGAGATTGCCCGCAGGGCCCGCGGCACGCCGCGCATCGCCAACCGGCTGCTCAGGCGCATAAGGGACTACGCGCAGGTAGCTAAAGCCAAAAAAGTAACTTTAGAGATGGCAGCTAAGTCGCTGGATGACCTGGGTATTGATAAAGCAGGGCTGGATAATCTTGACCGTAAGGTCTTAGCCCTGGTTATAGATTCTTATAATGGCGGGCCGGTAGGCGTAGAGTCTTTGGCAGCCAGCTTGAACGAGGAAGCGGATACTATCTCCGATACGGTAGAGCCGTACCTGCTGAAAGCCGGGTATTTAAAACGCACCCCGCGCGGCCGCACCGCTACAAGGATCGCGTTTGAGCACTTCGGCAGGAAATATACCAAGGAACAGCAAAAAGAATTATTTTAGGGGCTGCTTACTCTCCCTTTATCAATAAAATAATAAAAACAGATGATTAAACTGATTAAAGAAAAGTTCAGGTTAAAAGATACGCGGTTTAGCTTCGGGGCGACCGCGGCGATTATCACCAATTTAGCGCTGGTAGTCGGCCTGAGGACAGGAGAGCATGCCA
>JAQUAP010000058.1 GCA_028687205.1 Candidatus Omnitrophota bacterium | reverse complement strand
TTCCTGATAGAGGCGTAGATCTGCGGGTCAACGGCTTTTAAGAATTTCACTTTAGGCCACCTCGTATCTTTCTTTCAATAACTTTAATCTGCTTAAGCCTGCGTTGATGCCTGCCGCCGGAAAATTTTGTCTTTAACCAGGCAGCGGTTATTTTTTTGGCCAGGCGGGGATTGACAAAGATAGAGCCCAGGGCTAAAACATTGCTGTCATTATGCTCGCGGGACAAGCGCGCAACTTTTACGTTACTGCATAACGCCGCACGCACCCCGGGCACGCGGTTGGCGACGATGGAATTGCCTACCCCGCTTTTACAGATTAAAATACCTCTTTTAAACTTGCCCCTGCTGATCTGCCTGGCCAGGTTATAGGCAAAAGCCGGATAATCACACCTCTCAGCGCTAAAAGCCCCAAGGTCGCAAACGCTAAACCCCTTTTTTTTGAGGTAGGCTTTTAAGCTTTCTTTTAAGGCAAACCCGCCGTGGTCAGAAGCAATAATCATTCTCTTCATATCAGTTTAATCACCCTCTCTAAGGCCTCTTTGATGTTGGCAAATGTCTGTTCGTAAAAATCCAATGGCTTGCCCATCGGGTCAACAATATCCAGGTTATCGCCTTCTATTTTAGCAAATTCCCTTAACAAAAACACCCTATTTTTTACCTCGGGGACGATTTTCAATATTTCTCCTTCGTGCTGCCGCTCCATAACCAGGATAAGGTCGGATTTTTTAATCATCTCCCGGTTGACCTCCTGCGAAACGTGGCCTGAGATATCTATACCCTCCCTGGATAAAACCATCCGCGCGCCTTGCGAGGCGCCTATTCCCGAGACGGTCAGCACACCGGCCGAAGCGACTTCCACGTCATCACGGCGCTCTTCCTGTAGCATCTTTTTTAAAAGCGCCTCGGCAATGACCGAGCGGCAGGAGTTTCCCGTGCAGACAAAAAGGATGTCTTTCCTTTGCGCAGCCGTAAGGATATCCTCCCGGCTGATCGCGCCTACCCGCAGGATTTGCAGCGGCTCAACCCGTAAATCCACAATCGAAGATTCAATCCCTAATTTTACCGGCCCGGCATCAACAGCCAGGTCCACTAAACCGTCTAAATCCTTAATCGCTGCCTCAAAATTTACCGGCGCGGGCTTTCCTAAGAAGTTCGCTGAAGGCAGGAGAACAGGTGCCACTGTCCGCGCGATAATCATCAGGGCAATCTCGTCATCCGGCATACGCAGCCCCACGCTGGGCTGGCCAATCCCTTTTAGAACGAGGGTCAATGGACCGGGCCAGAATTTACTGATCAGCTTATAAGCGGTTAGCGGGATGGCTTGAGCAAACTCTTCAATCCTCTCTTTTTTATTAATCGCTATAGAGAAAGGCTTATTTTTAGGCCGCTTTTTAAGCGCGTATAGCCTTTCCACTGCTTCCTGGTGCAGCATATTGACGGCAATGCCGTAAACTGTCTCGGTCGGGATGATGACTAAAGCGCCGGCCCTTATGCTGTCGGCTGCCTCGCGGATATCCTCTTCTTTAATGTCTAAAAAATCTATCCTGAGTATTTTGGTTGGAGGCATAATTTTATCTTTATCTCTTGAGCTTAAGGCGCATCTCGTTTTTATGCCGGGCTAACTTGGCTTGTATTTTTTTATCGCTTACCGCCAGGATTTCTAAGGCGAAGATAGCGGCGTTCCTGGCCCCGGCCTTGCCTATTGCCATTGTCGCAACCGGCACTCCCGTAGGCATCTGCACGGTGGATAATAAAGAATCTAATCCTTTTAAGCTCTTGGTTTCTATCGGCACGCCGATTACCGGCAAAGTAGTGTTGCTGGCGATGACCCCGGCTAAAGCCGCAGCGCCGCCGGCAGCTGCGATAAAGACCTTGATCCCTTTTTTAGCCGCTTCTTTGACATACTTCTTCAGGTTGTCAGGCGCTCTATGCGCGGATAAAACCCTGAGCTCAAAATCCGCTCCAAAATCTTTTAAGACCTTGACTGTCTCATTGACTGTCCCTAAATCCGACTCGCTGCCCATGACGATGCTTATTTTGGCCATCTTTACCTCCTCTTTACTCAATATCTTAACGCCTTCCTGCCGATATCATGCCGGTAATGCATCCCCTGAAAACTGATCTCCCTGACTGCCGCATACGTCTTATCCATTGCCTCACCGATACTGCTGCCTAAGCCGGTTACGCCCAGGACGCGCCCGCCGTTGGTAATAACTTTATTATTCAGTAATTTTGTCCCGGCGTGGAATACGACTACGTCCGGCATTTGCGCTGCCTTATCCAACCCGAAAATCTCTTTTCCTTTCTCATAACTTCCCGGATATCCGCCGGCAGAGCAGACTACGCAGACGCAGAAACGCTTATCCCACTCCAGCGTCCTGATACGGTTTAATTTCTGTTCGCTGGCTGCCAGCATTATTTCAAGCAGGTCGGATTTTAAGCGCGGCAAGATCGCCTGGGTTTCCGGGTCGCCGAAGCGCGCGTTAAACTCTAATGTCTTCAGCCCCTCCTTAGTCAGCATCATCCCGGCGTATAGAACCCCGCGGTAATCTATTCCCTCTTTAGCCAGGCCGTCGATGGTAGGATAAATTACTTTATTCATGATCTCCTTAAATAATTCATTAGTCACTATCGGCGCAGGCGAATAAGCGCCCATACCGCCGGTGTTCGGGCCGCTGTCATTGTCAAATATCCTTTTATGGTCCTGGCTGGAGGCTAAAGCCAGCACTTCTTTAGAATCGGTAATTACAATGATGGAGACCTCCTGGCCTTCGAGGCATTCTTCAATAATAATCCGGTTCCCTGACTCTCCGAACAGCCTCTCCTGCATCATGGCGATTACCGCCTGTTTTGCCTCGTTGACGGTTTTAGCGACGATCACGCCCTTTCCCGCAGCCAGGCCGTCGGCTTTTATGACACAGGGCGCGCCGATTTTTTCTATATGGCTTTCTGCCTCCTGCAGGTTATCAAAAATCCTGAAAGCGGCAGTCGGCACTTTATATTTAGCCATCAGTTCTTTGGAAAAGATCTTGCTTGCTTCCAGGCGCGCAGCAGCCCTGCTTGGCCCAAATATTTTTAAGCCATACCTCGTGAACTCATCAACGATACCTAACGACAAAGGGATCTCCGGGCCGACAACGGTTAAATCTATTTTTTCCCTGTCGGCGAAATCTAATAACCCGGCGATATCTTCAACCTGGATATTCACGCACTCGGCGATCTGGCCGATGCCGGCATTACCCGGAGCGCAAAAAAGCTTATCGCAGAGCTTGGATTGCTTGATCTTCCAGGCCAACGCGTGTTCCCTGCCACCTGAACCAATCAATAATACGCGCATAGTTTTCCCTATTTTTTGATTAAACCTGACAATCCCAATATTTTCTCTGCCCATTTATCGGCAGAGTGCACGATTTCTTCTTTTTCCTTAGAGAGCCCACATAAAGCTAATTGAAGCTGGATATTCACTAATTCCTCCTGAATATGCAAAGATGCTTCCGGTGCTGTCCACTCAATAAAGAACTTACTCTCCTCAATTAAATCACTGATCGCCTTTTTATTATTAGGCACCTGTGAGAAGGACTTTAGACGGCCTAAATTGCTGGCTATTCCGCCTAAGCGCTTGGTTAAATCTTCTTTCAAGAAACGTTTTTTAATTATTTCTAAATTTGACATAAAGATTACTCCAATAAACCGCGCACTATTTCTTCAATTTTCTCGCGGATTACAGTATCCTGTATCCTCATAGAAAAATTGTTCTGCCGCGGGCGGATATTTATCAACGCTTCAAAGGTAATCTGCTTTGATTCGGGCAACCAATCCGCGCCCCAAATATCCTGCTGTTTGCTCCCGTCTTTTAATAAAACAGCTTCGCAATCAGCGTGCAAGATACCGCCACCGGCGACTACTTCTCTCTTGATATCCACTGCCAGCTTTATATATGACTTAAGCGCTTTAAGCATATCGTGAATCTCTTCTTTTGTAGCATGCTTTTTAATAATGTGAATTTTCATTTTATTTCCGCTCCAAAATCAAGCTTTGATCATTACCAAAAGCATCTTAAAGCGCTCTATTGCCTTTAAAGAATGGGGCTTATTTGCCGGCATAATAATTGTTTCGCCTGCTTTTAAGCTATGCGGCTTTCCGCTAATACTGATTTCTACTTTGCCGTCAATAATATAAACGAATGCGTCAAACGACGCAGTATGCTCGCTCAATCCCTGCCCCTTGTCAAAGGCAAAGAGCGTCACCGTGCCTTTATCTTTTCTGATGACTTCCTTACTGACAACGGAAGCCTCCTGATAATCTACCAAACTCACCAAGTTTCTCGCCTCTGCGGTAATATCCATATCTACCAACTTAAAGCGCAACCATATTCGCTTTTAGAAACTTCTGGATTGCCTTTACCGTTTCTGCCTTAAGTTTTGCCGGGCTTTGAGCTATCCACATCGTAAAATTATATAACTCCTGCGTATCAACTCTCAGCCATTTTTTATTCTTATGCAAAAATACAAATAATGTCGTCATGGCGATCCTTTTGTTGCCGTTCTGGAAAGGATGGTTTTTCACCATCAGGTAGAAAAGGATGCCTGCTCGTTCAACCAACGAAGAATATCCTGATTTGCCGCCAAAAGTAACGAAAGGAGCCGCCAAACAGCTTTCCAGGATATTAGGAAAACGCGTGGTAAAATCCGGTATCGGCTCGTTAAAAGACAGGGCTTCCTGCGCCAGCCGGAAAGCGATATATTCAACCTCTTTAACTGTAAGCTGCTTCATTAATTTTTACCGAGGAGTTTCAGTGTTTGGCCGTATTCACTGACCGTCTTTTTCACCGCGCGCTCGATCTCTTTCTTCTCGTCTTCAGCCAAAGCCCTTCCGAAAATAACTTCTATGTTCTTCTTCGGGATGCCATAAGTCTTGCCGAGCTTAATGGCCTTGATCTCCCCCTTTTTTACCTTCTTGAATACCGCGATCCTACTTATGCCCAGCAACTTTGCCAATTCCGGTATCGTAACGTATTTATTCTCCTCGTGTTGCATACTATCTCCCTTGTTAACTAAACTACAATTAGTTAACATATGTTAACCATATATAACTAAGTTAACATAAAAATCTTCTCTGTCAATTAAAATCTTCTGCTACCTTACGCGTCCGGCTCGCCTTGTTCCTCGCCAATCCGCCGCTAAAATCGTAAATTAACACTGCCTTTTTATCGAACAGTGAAAATCGGCTTGGGTGTTTTACTGAAAGATTTTACTTTCGTTCTAAGTTCAAAGTTATTTAAATAGCTCTTCGTATTTACTTCTACTTTTAACTTAACTGTTTTTTTAGGAGCAATATTATTAATATATGTTTGCGTAACTTTAGATTGATGTATACTATAAGCTGTACCCACGCTTATCTTACCTACTGCTACTGCTTCTTGATGCTCCTCTTCTAAATATAAGTTAACATCAACCTCTTCAGGATGATGCGCTATTACATTAATATCATAAATTGGATTTGAGCTATTATTAGTTAAATAAACATAAAAGGTTTCTTTTCTCCAAGATGTATTACTACAATTTATATTCTTTACTTCAGGTGTAATCTTTAGAACTGAAACATAATTATGCCAAAAATAACTTATTAAAATAAACAATGCTGGTATTATAATACTACCTACTAGTAGAGAGGGCCAATTATCTACTAACCACTGCCATATTAACCTCATGATTGTTTTCCCCTCGTTTTCTATGTGACATAAATATCTTTTATAGATGAATCTGGCGGTTTTCGCGCGAATCACGATTTTAGCCAATGGAGCTTGAGCATTTCGGGTATCCCAAGGCCGTCCGAGAGGACGGCAATCTTGGGATGGCGATGCTGTCCGAGCTCCGAGGTAGAGACCGAGGAGCGAGTTCAGCAGCCACCGAAATGCGAAAGATCATTGGCGTTAAAAAATCGTGCTGAGCGAGAAAATTGCTAGATTCATCAAAGAATAATTTTAGGCTATGTGAACCTGCTTATTGCCTTTGACTGCTTCTCCAATAATCCAGGACTTTAATTTCTGCTCTTTAAGTTTGGCGATTATGGAATTGGCTGCGGCAGGCGCAACAATCAAAACCATGCCTATGCCCATATTCAAGGTATGATACATCTCGCGTTCAGGCACATTGCCCTTATTTTGAATGAGGCGGAAGATCTTCGGCACATTCCAGGAATGCTTATTGATTTTGACATCTATATCTTTAGGCAGGATGCGGCTGATCTTATCGTAAAAAGCGCCGCCGGTGATATTGGCGATGCCTTTGATGTTTTTACCAGGTAACAGGCTTAAAACCTGCTTGACATAAATGCGCGTAGGCGTAAGCAATTCCTTACTCATGCGCTTTTGTTCATTTTTAGAGAGCACTTTCCTGACCAGGGAGTATCCATTGGAGTGAATGCCGCTGGATTCCAGGCCGATAACACAATCACCCGGTTTGATTTTACTGCCGTCAATAATTTTATTTTTCTCAACCACGCCCACGCAAAACCCCGCGATATCATATTCGCCCGGTTTGTACATCCCGGGCAGCTGGGCAGTCTCTCCTCCGATTAAAGAGCAGCCTGCCTCAATGCAGCCGTCATTAATGCCTTTGACCACATCGATCAAGACCTCTTCTTTGGCATTGCTATGCGCGATGTAATCCAGGAAAAAGAGCGGCTCTGCGCCGACACAAAGGATATCATTCACATTCATCGCTACCGCGTCAATGCCGACCGTATCATATTTCTTCGCTAACTCGGCGATCTTTAACTTGGTCCCCACGCCGTCGCTTGAGGAAACTAAAACCGGCTCCTTGTATTTATGCTTATCCAATTGAAAGAAGCTTCCGAACCCGCCGATATCCCTTAATACTTCCGGGCGGAAGGACTTTCTCACTAAGGGCTTGAGCTTGGCCTTAAAGGCACTGGCGCTGGAGATATCTACCCCGGATTTTTTATAGGTTATGCTTTTCACGGGTGCCTCCCGGTCCAGCAATAGAGGCAGAGTTTATCTTTAGGCAGGCCGATGGCCTTGATCATATCTTCCAATTTCTGGAAAGTTAAGGTCGTCGCGCCTAAATCTTTTTCAATCCATTTGACCATTTTTTTATATTCTTTGCTGTTTTCATCCAGGTACTTTTTGACATTCTTGATATCGCTGCCTTCCAGCGCCTTGATCGCTTTACGGGCGGCCAGCTCGTGGATACTGCGCGTAGAATAATTGAATTTACAGGGAAACATCAGCGGCGGGCAGGCGATCCTAAGGTGTATCTCCCTTGCTCCGTGCTGGCGCAGCTTCTGGATCGTGTAGTTTTTGAGCTGGGTCCCGCGCACGATGGAATCGTCGCAGAATACCATACGCTTTCCCTGGATTATTTCCGGGATAGGTATCAATTTCATCTTGGCGATTAAATCGCGCTTCTCCTGCGAAGGCGGGGTATCGCTACGGTCAAAACCCGGGGTATATTTGACCAAGGGCCGG
>JAQUAP010000057.1 GCA_028687205.1 Candidatus Omnitrophota bacterium | reverse complement strand
GCGCTAAATTTACCAATGAAGCAATGAACATGGTAACCCAGGGTCCAGGCTTCTTTAGCCCCAAAGCCAGCAGCTCAATTACCCCAGCCCTGCTCAATGCCGGGTTAACCCCGGGTTATGGGATGGAAGATATAACCAAGAAGAGGTCAAGCTCGGCGATAGCCGTTAACAAGAACGTTGAATTTCTACACAGCATTCCTGAAGCAGTGAAGGAATTGGCTAACAGGGATTTAACAGGGATTAATGTTTTAATTAGGGTTAATGTGAATGTCCCGTCAAAAGACGGCGGAATTGCTGATCCTGCCAGGATTATAAAGACAAAACGAATCGGTGAGTTTATTTTATCTAGGGGTGGGACGCCGGTATTCTTCGGGCACAATGGTAGTTTAGATAAGAAGACTGGTAAAGATAAGCGCGAGTCTTTAGTAAATGTAGCACGATACATGCAAGACAATTTCTTCCCGAATTTAGTGTTTAATGAAAATAGTATAACTGAACAAGGAGTGCAGATAGGTTGGTCTGATATTGTACAGGGAGCACCTAATCTTTTGCAGCACGTACGCTCTGCCGATGAATATGAAGTGGGTCCTAAGAGGATGATTTTTGCTGAGTCACTGGCAAGGCTGGCTGGCGATAAAAATGGTAAGAATAAGATTTTAATTTTTGATGCCTTTGGCGATGTCGGCTCAGACGGCGCGTCAGTCGGAACTATACCTTTCCTAATGGACGAAGTATATACCGGCCCTGAAATGGTAGATGAGTTTAATGACTTGGAAGAAGAAGTCAACAAAGGTTTTGACGCAGTCATTTTCGGCGGTATAAAAACTCCAAAGCTCAACTCTTTGAATGGACTGAATGAGGCCCTTAATCCTGGCGGCTTCATGTTTATTGCCAGCGGATTAACCCCGGCATTAGAAAGTATGCCTGATTTCTTAAAAAAATTGATTGGAGGAGACTCGCGAAGGGTTCTTATTACTACTGATTATAGTGATGAGACTAAGAACGATATCGGCCCAAGTACACAAGAAACCGTCCTTACGAGATTAGATAGCCTTAAAGCTGGCAAGAGGATATTTGTTAATGGAACCATGGGGAATATGGAAGATAAAAGCGGTAAGTATTCAGTGGGAACCGATAGGGTATGGGCTAAATTGAAAGAGCTGGCTCAGCGCGGGGCGGTGAATATTGTTGTGGGAGGCGATGCCGGCAGCACTACAGTTAAATATAAACTGGATAAGGAACCAAACGTAAAGACTTACTCTGGCGGAGGAGTAGCCTTCAGTTATATTGCCAATGAAGACCTCGCAGGATTAAGGGCGCTTGCCCGCAGGCAGGAGCAGTTAAAGATAATTAAATCAACTCTCCCAGGAAGACAAACGGAACTGACTGAATTAACTCCTGTAGAAAAAATATATAATGTTGGAATTACCGGAGGCCGCGGCCGTATGGGAAGACTCTACCTGCATGGGTTTTTATATGATGAAGAATATTCGAATATGAGGGTTAGAGCAATAAACGGTGTTCCTTTAAAAGATATAGGAGAGTTTATAAAAACATTGACTACTCCGGATAGCACGTATGGCGAGCTATTCCCCGGCTTAGAAATTGTTGGCAAGCCCATAATAAATGAAAAGGAAGGTTACGCCCTTATTGAAATAACCGGTTTTCCCAATCAAGAGTATGATGGACAAAAACCCATTGTTCAGACAATTTTGCTGCTAGACGACCGCACAGGTCCTGTCCGCTGGAAGTTAGTCGGCGAAATTTTTGGGGAACAGAATTTAACCGGTTTAGGGATAGTTGAGAGCTCCGGGAATGATTTGGAATCCAGTAAAGTTATAAAAAAGCACATTGCTTCTGTTGAGGATGGAATAGTTGAGATGGGTGCACCGCCAAAAGATGAGGAAACGCCAATAATGGTCTTTGGTGTAAACGAAGAACTTTTGGAAAAGCTAAACACCCAGGTTTATTCCAATGCTTCCTGCACAACCGGAGCTATTGCGCCGTTTGCTAATCTTTTGCACAAAAAGTTTGGCATTAAGATAGGCGCTATCAATACCTTACATGCCCCGACTTCTGACCAGACGCCGTATGAAACATTCAGAGGTGATGAAGCAGCTAGGGCCAGGCCAGGACACAGGATTCAATCCCCTGCTAAAACCGGCGCTGCCAAACTTTTGACTAAACTTATACCCGGTATTGGTAACCATGACGGTAAAGCTATACGCGTAGGCGGATCTTTGACTGCCTCGGTAGTTATGGAGATTGCTGAATTAGAGAAGCCTGCTACCCCGGAAGGGATAAGAGAGCTTGTTATCCAGGCTGCAAAAGAAAATCCGAGAGTTATTGGATATGGCTATAATCTGTCATCCAAAGATATCATAAAGGATACCCGTTCAGCAATAATAGATCTGGCTTTAATCAAGGTATCGGCAGACGGCAAAAGAGTGCTAGTGCCTGTTTGGTATGATAATGAATGGGGTTATGCTAAGCGCGTATTAGATTCGCTAAAAAGAACTCTCATCAGCCGGGATAAAGGGACGAGGACAGAGGACTTCAAAACTCTTCCAAAGCCGTCCAAAGAAGTAAAGACGCCTAAGGCTATCTCTGCTTCTGAACTAGAAGGGATAGCTAGCGAAGGCCCATTGCCTATGCCTAAAGTTCCCCAGAAAGTAATTAGAGGAGAGGCAGTTGGTATTTATTTAACTGGGGTAAAAGAAAAAATGAAATCGCGCAATGGTCAAATCTTTTTAAGGAAGCTTTTGGGCGATGCTAGATTTAACCTTGAGGGTATTGTTATTGAGGGTATTACTAAGGAAAATTTCAAGGACCAAATGGCCGCCTTTATTGATAGCATAAGGTTCTCTTTAGATTTAGGTAATATAGAGGGACTTGAGATTACTCCTGTGCTTACTGATAAAAATGATATGGGGTTAATCTTTGCGGCAGGCGAAAGTAAACGCTTAGTTAAAGTTTTACCAAGCCTACCGAGAGATTTAAGGCCCGAAATAAAAGTTATCAATGTCAACCAGGTAGAATATTCTTACTTAAAAATGATTAATACGGTGAGCGATGCCGTAAAACCTCTTGGCGCAGAGTTACATTCAGCGATCCTTTCTATGTCCATTAGGCCAGGTACAGAAATGCTGGACTCCGGAAAAGGTATTTCGGCCGCAGTAAATATCTCGCCTGTAAAAGTCGACGAACTTGATAAAGCAGGTATTCTTTATCAAGCCTACCAGACATCGGTAACTAGCGGTTCGTATCTTTTCGCTACTTTCTCAATCAATGGGATAGTGGATAAGGCAGCTATTGATAAGGCGATAGAGAGTATACCGGGTATAAGTGTGGAAAATAATACCTCCAACTACTTTGTAGCTGATCGTGCACATATTATCTACGATAAAGCTCAGACATTGATTATTCAGGATAAGAAAGAAAATGTAACACTAGCCAGTGCTTTCTTGTTGGTCAACGAAGAGCTTAATGCCGTAACTAGAACTCTAGACGCAACAACCTCCGCCAGCTCGGCGATTTCCACTGAGCCCCAGCTTAACTTTACTAACGTATCAGCGGTTATGGAGGCGTTAAAGGGTATTGTGGAAGTGACGCCTACCGGCGTTAAGGTAATTGACGAATTTGCCTTAAGGGATAGCTTGGTTGATGAATTAGTTTACGACGCTACCTTTAATCCCGATCAAGAAATAGTAAGCCAGACGCGTAAACTAATCAAGGATATTGCTGCTTCTTTAGGTATTAAACCTTTATCAACTTATGAACATTATCTCCAGAAGGCCAAAGACTCCAGGCACTACACAATCCCTGCTATCAATATAAGGGGTATGGCTTATGACACTGCCAGGGCAGTATTTCAATCTGCAGTCAGTAATAAAGTGGAAGATTCTTTTATATTAGAGATTGCCAAATCAGAGATAAGTTATACTAGTCAGCGTCCGGCAGAGTACACTACATCAATGTTAGCCGCAGCTATTAAGGAAGGTTATAAGCACCCTGTATATCTACAGGGTGACCACTTCCAGGTTGCTTCTAAAGATTATCTAAAGAACGGAGTTGAGGCAGTAGAGGCAATTAAGAAACTTATCCGCGAAGCCATAGAAGCAGGCTTTTACCAGATAGACCTGGATATGTCACAACTGGTAGATTGGTCTAAACCAAATGCCGACGAGCAGCAAAAGAATAACTATATTACAACGGCAGAGTTAACTCTGTATGTTCGCCAACTAGAAAGAGAGCTCGGTTTGGATAAGCAGGGTATTGTAGTGAATTTAGGCGGCGAGATTGGTGAAATAGGCATGGGTTTGGATAAAGCAAATCAGCAGAATAGTACCACAGAAGATATGATGGCTTTTATGAATGGATATCTTGCGACACTAAGGATTCTGAGCCAGCAGGTTGGCTATGAGCTTAAACCTTTAACCAAAATCGCTGTGCAGACCGGAACTAAACATGGCGGCGTCAGGGACGCGGCGGGTAAAGTAGCCAAGGCCAAGGTAGGGTTTAATACCTTGGGTGAATTGGGTAAGTTTGCCAGAGAGACATACGGTCTTGCCGGTGTTGTCCAGCATGGTGCATCTACTTTACCTGAGCAGTATTTTATAATTTTTGCCGGTAACCCCGCGCCTGAAGGTACCCAGATCGACGAAACACTCCTAAACACGCAGGGTAAAAGCTATCTCGAACAACATCCAGTTGCCGAGGTCCATCTGGCTACTGCTTATCAGGATACCATTCTTGAACATTCTGAGTTTCCCGCTGAACTGGGTAACGAGATAAAAAATTTTATTTTACAGAAGTATCCGGTTAAAGAAGGGCAGGATCCCAATAAGGTATTTGTAGACAACAGGAAAAATGCCTGGGGTCCGTATAAATTATTCGTTTGGAATTTACCTGAGTCTATTAAAACTCCGATAAGGAGGAGCCTTAAGACCCAGTTTGACACGGTATTCAGAAATATGGGAATGGCAAAGGCCAGCTCGGCGGTAAAAGATACAGGCGGTATTGACTTCCGGGCTAATGCCATGCTGATCAATTATCAGCCGCTGGGCAACTTTGCCGGCCTGAAGCCAAAGCTGCCGGTATTAACCCAGGCGCAACTAGCCAAGTTCAATATAGATAGGGAATTCAGCCAACTGGATAATATGGTGCAAAGCGAAGTGGTTCCTTCCGGCGAACGGATTAAAGAGCTCCTGGCTGCCTGCAACCAAAAAGGCGAACTTGAAGGCCGTAGAGAGCAACTAATGGTTCTGCTGGTAAAGATAGGGATACTTGAAGAGACCCAATGCTGCCTTAAAGAGGCAAGCAATGCCTATAAGGAAGCGCTGGTACTTACGGAGACATTAACCTAAGAGAGAATAAAAATAAAGGGGACGTTTCTATTTTTCTGTTGCTTAAATAGTTAGAAAAATAGAAACGTCCCCATTATTTTGTCTTTTTTGCTTTACAAAGAGGCCTTAAGCCGTTATAATGAATAACCGTGTTAGAAAGAACGGTCAAGTTGAGGAAAAGTTGGGTAATCAATCCCCGCACGCGGGTAAAATCAAGCAAAAAAGTCTATTCCCGCCCGAAAGCCAAACTTGAAGCCAAGAGGATAATCAATGGAAAAGAATAAAATATTAAAATTAGGTTTACCCAAGGGCAGCCTCCAGGAGTCTACCTTTAAGATGTTCAGGAAAGCCGGATTTAACGTCAGCCTGCCCAATGAGCGCTCATATTTTCCGTCGATAAACGACCCGGAGATTAAGCCGGTTCTCTTGCGCGCCCAGGAGATGTCCCGCTATGTCCAGGATGGCGCGCTTGACTGCGGCATTACCGGCAATGACTGGATACTGGAAAATAAGTCTGAAGTTGTCCGGGTTACGGATTTAGCCTACGCCAAGCAAAGTTTAAATAAAGTCAGGTGGGTTTTGGCTGTGCCGCTGGATTCGGGGATAAAAAATATCAGGCAAATGTCAGGTAAACGTATTGCCACAGAGTTAGTCAATGTCACTAAGGATTATCTGCGGAAGAATAAGGTTAAAGCTGAAGTAGAGTTCTCGTGGGGCGCGACCGAAGCCAAGGTAAGCTCAGGCCTCGTAGATGCCATTGTAGAGTTGACAGAGACCGGCTCAAGCCTGAAAGCCAATAAATTAGTTGAAATCGCCACGCTTTGCGAGTCTACCACGCAGTTTATCGCTAATAAAAAATCTTACGCGGATAAATGGAAAAAAGAAAAAATGGGGCAGATCGCCCTTTTATTAAAAGGCGCGATTGCCGCGGAAGAAAAAGTCGGCTTAAAAATGAACGTCAGGAAGGAAAACCTGAAAAAAGTGTTGGCTAAGCTTCCGGCCTTAAAGAAACCTACTATTTCCGGTTTATCCGACGACGGCTGGTTTGCCATTGAGACAATTATCGACGAGAGGATAGTCAGGGTGCTTATCCCGGAACTAAAAAATGCCGGAGCTCAAGGGATAATCGAATACCCGTTGAATAAAGTAATATATTAAAAGTGCTTCGACTGCGTTCAGCATTTCGATTCGAAGCATCCTGAGCGAGCGAAGCGAGTCGAAGGAGTGAGCTATGCCTTGCGGTAAAAAAAGAAAAAGACAAAAAATCAAGACGCATAAAAGAAAAAAGATGCGTCGGCGCCTGCGCCATCTGAAGAAGAGGGCCTGGGGTTAAAAGGCAGTGCTTAGAAAGCCTATCTCTATCCTGGCGGCCGGGCTAATTCTCCTTGCCGTAAAGAGTATTGTTTTTGCCGCGGATAAGCAAGTCGCATCATCTTTGAGCCACTATATTATGGCAGTTGTCTACGATGACTTAGGCGAGCTAGACTGGGCGATCAGGGAATATAAAAAAGCTCTTTTAGCCGACGCTGAGGCGGCGTTAATCCATCTCAACCTGGCTACCAGCCTGATTAAGAAGAATGAGCTGGACGCGGCAGTCAGCGAGCTAAAACAAGTTGAAAAGTTAGCTCCGGAAGCAATAGAGCCGCACGCGATATTGGCTATTCTATATTCCAGCCAAAACAAAGTTGATTTAGCGGTAAGCGCGTATGAAACCGCGCTGCTCAAGGCCGCGAAGCTCAGCCCCAAAGATATAGATATATATAAGAGCCTCGGCGTTTTATATTTGAAACAAAATAAGTTAAAAGAGGCCAAAGAAACCTATCGCCTGATTTCCGCTCTTTCTCCCAAAGACCCGGAGGCGCATTTTTATCTGGGGAGTATTTACTACGAATTAAAGCAGGAAGGCCTTTTTGAGCAAGAGTTAAAAAAGGCGCTGGAATTAAACCCGGATTATGCCGAGGCCCTGAATTTCTTAGGCTACGCATTTGTCGAACAGAATAAAAACCTGTATCAGGCCGAAGTAATGATCCAGAAAGCGCTGCGCTTAGAGCCGGATAACGGCGCCTATATTGACAGCCTGGGTTGGCTGTATTTTAAAAAAGGCAGGATTAGAGAGGCGAAAAAACTTTTAGAAAAAGCAGCCTCTTTAATG
>JAQUAP010000056.1 GCA_028687205.1 Candidatus Omnitrophota bacterium | reverse complement strand
TAAGCGGCTTAATCATTGTTTACCTGCCAAATACTTCTTTTAGTATTACATTAGCGATATTCTCTGCTAAGAGCTTGTTGCCCTTAGGAGTGCAATGCCCGAAGTCTCCGCCAAACATATCCCGGAAGACCGCCTGAAAACCGGACTTTTTTACCATTGCCTTAAAAGTAGCCTCGTTATCTACAAAGATAACCCCTTCGTCTTTCTCGAATATTTTCTCTAACGGCTCTACGCTGCACATAGGATACTGCACGCAAACCAGCCTTATCCCCCTTTTAGCTAAAATTTCTTTAAGTTTACGGTAGTTGTTAACGGTAACGGGTTTATGGTATTCTAACCTTAATCGATTTACCTTTTTAGCATATTCTTTTGCCAGCCCTGCCCTGCCTGTTTCTTCGTATAATACTAAAATTGCCCCATAGGCATTATCGTTTTTAGGGTTTAGCTCTATGGCTTTCTTAAACGCATCTTCTGCCTGGGCGAAATTACCCTGGTGCTGGTAACACCAGCCTAACCCGGTGTAGGCCTTATCATCTTTAGGGTTTAGCTCTATCTCCTTCTTGAGCGCATCTTCGGTTGGAATGGATTCAGCATGAGCTTCTTCTAGCTTGATTCCCGGAAGATACGCTTGGCCTTTTTCAAAACTCCGCCGATCTTGGCTAGGTTTATAAAACTCTGTTTCCTCGGCTTTAGCCAGGATATGCAACCAGAGAAGCCGTGCCAATTTATAAGTCCTAAACGACTTAAATAGAAGTATTGTTTTGGAAGTAGTGGTTGCTTCATAAGGGATATGTTCTCCCCAGTCATTTACCCCCATCATCGTAACTACCAGGTCGGGATGATATTCCTCCAGGTAAGATTCTATGCTGCTTAATATAGCCGGGGTGGTCGTACCGGCCTTACCTTTATCTATCTATTACGCTAAAACGCACTCCTATATTGCGCTGATTTAAAGCTTGCTCAAGAAATTGGGGATACTGGTCCTGGGTGGTAGATTCTCCCAGGCATATGATACGATAAGCGCCTTTTTGTTTTATCGTTTGCTTGTTCCTGTATTCCTGCATAGACAGCAAGATAAACCCGCCCAGGCGTAATCCTGCCTCAAGGAGGATAAGCGTTAAAAATAATCCGAATATAACCAGGGTTATTTTTGCTTTGAGGGTTGTCTTGGTTTCGGCGGAGATATTTCCTTGCATAAAGGTAGCTATTTCTAATTGCTGGGAATATTCTCGAGCAAATTACTAAAGGCCTTCAAAAAATCTGCTACCATTTTCTCGTTTTCTTCGCCCCCTAATAGAGACGTTATCCTAATCTTGAGTAAATAATTCTTATAACCCGTCAAATAGAGGTGAGAGGTATTGAGAAAACCTTCCTGGAAATGCGTAAATCTTGCATGCAGAAAACCGTGTTTTCCTATAAGAACTGTCTCTTCGGGCACAATTATTTCAAGATTCAAATAGCTTCCTCTTTTTTCAAGCTCAGAGATTGCGTTAACTGCTGCCTTAAATTCAGCTTTTACTGAAAGTGACTGGGCGCCGGATGGAATACTTGAATAGCGCAAAGTATATAAATATACATCTATCTTTGCGCGCTCATTACTATATCTCAAGCCAATCCCGTAGCCGGGATTAGTTTCTTCGTAATTAGTAACCCCTGCTAACTGAAAACCGCCTAGATCCTTGGGAAACAAAATACCTGTGGGGCTATGGAGATACCCTGAAGCTGGAGTAGTTAAAGTTTCACCTAAGCACAAGACAGGCAAAATGATTAAAATAACCGTTAGGATTACCCTCTTCATATCTTCCTCCTTTTTTTTATTATACCATTAATTTAAAAACCATAAAATAAAAAGAGAGGAACTTTTTATAAGTCCCTCTCTTTAAATGGTGCCGAGGAGAAGAATCGAACTTCCCACGCCGGCCTTTTCAGGGCCGCGCTCTACCACTGAGCTACCTCGGCGGAAGTATTTGTGTATCAATTAGTTACAGCGTCGGGGAAACGTTCTAAAGAGCGCTCCCTTCCAAGAGAATTTTGCTTAATTTCGACACTAATCACTACAAAATCACTACAGTGAAACTTGAGCAAATTATAACATAACTAATATGCTATGCAATAAAAAAATTAGAGAAGGGATAAGTTTATCTTGGGGTTTCGCAAGGATTGGCTGTTTGTTTTGTTTCTCCGGTATCTTTAAAATAAATCCTAACAAAAATATGATGTTTCTTTACTTCGTCACAATGCTCTCTTTCTTTCTCTATTTCAACAGTTACCGCCTTAACTTTTAACACATTAATATCCCCTATAGCGTGAATATTGACAAATGCTATACCAAATTCCTTTCTTCTTAATATTTCTTTCTTTAGCTCATCTCTAGACATTACATGGCTTACAAAAATAGTAAAAGGAAGCTGGTTAACAAGATTAGAATATATTTTGCCGAATTCTAGCTTAGCTAAGTCTTCATCGGCTAACGTTTCTTTCAATTTCTCATAGGCAGGCATTAACCATTCCTCTAAATATCCTGCAGTACATAAATTAGCTATATTTCTACCTTTATCCCCAAATTTTTGCATTATTTGATATTTTATAGCCCCGACTTTCTGTTTTAGCCCCTTTGTAGTGTAGCAGTGTCTAAGATATAAAGCAGCTCTCCAAATATTTAAATCTTCTAGCGGAATTTTCTTGTCTAAGAACCTTAGTCTCTCCTGTGTTTCAGCCAGTTTTTCTTGAGATCTGAACTCTTCAATTGTATCTTTACATTTGTCTTGGAGCAAAATTCTTTCTTCCTCTAGCAAATCCAGAGAAAGAATTTCCTTTTTTAAATTTTGCTCCAGATTCTTTAAATTAATATTGCATGTGTTTTTTTCTGGGTCATAATTAACATCTTGGTTATTATCGATATTAGTTATATGGACATTAAGTTTATTAATGATTATGGGGTTTTTAACGTCTAGATTAATCTTTGGGGATATTTTGGCAAGAAGCTTTCCTAATACGGCATGCCAAGCCATTTACTTAAGAGTATCGGAAAGATTAATGAGGGAAGTGATATCTGATTTCACAAAAACCAAAGAGCCCTTTTTAATACCAGCAAAATTTCTGAATTCTAAGGGATCTCCTTCTGGGGACAAAACTATTTTTTGCGAATTATTTTTTTCAACGATATAGCCGGTTTCAAGATTAACCGCCATATTGAATGAATCTAAAATCTCTGCTTTGGCTGACTCGCTGAAAGTGATTATTTTCGACATTGTAGCTCCTCCATATTTCTAAAGTCTTGCGCAACCGGAAGGAAGGTTTCTGGATTGAAGGCACGCATAATATATTAGGGATAGACCAGTTTAACTCTTTCTATTTTTGTTGTCAAGCAATTTTTATCTTATTTTCTGACTTTTGTCGCTTTTGGTTGTTTTTGTATTTCTCTGGGGTTTCTTGCAAAATTCTACCTATTTTCTCACTACAATTTTCGCTACATCTAAATCATAACCCTATATTTATCAAGGAGTTAACTATCAGTGCATCGCTACTACCACTGAGCTACCTCGGCGGATTTTTTTATCTTTAGCGCTAAGGATTATACCATAACTTGCGCATTTACTTAAGCTCTTTTTTGGAAAAGACCTTGACAAAACAGAATGTTGCCAGGCCGATAATCATGCCCCAGGAGACAATTAAAAACAACCAACCGGCTAGCTTCATCTTATCCTTTGCATTTGCTTCTTTTTTCTCATCCAGGCAATTTTAACGAGCAGCCCTAAAATCAGGAATAACGCTAATAACCCAATCCGGGTCATCAGGATAAACGGCTGGTTAGCCGCAGGAATATTCTTCATGAAGATAATCGGCAGCCATTCCTGCCATAGCCACATCCCAAGGATAAAAAAGAGAAAAAGCGGAGTAATATATTTGATGATAAATTTATAAATTTTAGGCACCCGCATATCCGCCCCCTTATGTATCTCGTCCCAGGCCCGTTCCATGCCAAAGACCCAGGCAAAAAGGATGACTTCTATCGCAGCAAAGATGACCAGGAAGAATGTCCCGCCCCAGAAATCCAGTTCATCGACTACGCCCCTGCCTAAAAAGAAAATCGCCGGCTGGCATAATATAAACGCTACGCTAGCGAATATGGATACGGATTTTTTACGGTTGATATCAAACTCGTCTTCCAGGAAGGCGACTGCCGGCTGGGCCAGGGAAACGGATGAAGTGATCCCGGCTAAAAATAATAAACCAAACCAGCAGAACCCGAAGAGCGCCGCGAAGGGAAGCTTATTTAAAACCAGTGGCATAGTCACAAAACCGAGGTTAAATACGCCGGATTGGGCGATTGTCTTTATATCTACCGGCCCGAAGAATGCGAATGCCGCGGGGATGATAATGCTCCCCCCTAATATCACTTCGGCCAATTCATTGGTAGACGAGGCAGTAAGCCCGGAGAGGACAACATCATCGCCCTTGGCAAGATAGCTGGCATAGGTAAGGATTACCCCGATACCGACGCTTAAGGTAAAGAATATCTGGCCTGCCGCTTCCAGCCAGACCTTAGCGGATTTTAAAGCGGAAAAATCCGGGTTCCATAAGAACCCCAGGCCGCCAAGGGCATTCCAGCCGGGGTTAGCCGCATCAGGCGAACCCAAGGTAAAGACCCTGACCATCAGGATAATGGCAAAAATAAATAAAAGCGGCATTGCCCATTTACAGAGTTTCTCTATCCCGCCTTTTATGCCGTGATAAATCACCCCGATATTTAAAATAAAGGTAATTAAGAAGAAAAAGTAGGCCCAGCCCAGACTCTCAAAATACTGGTCATTCCCCAACCCTTGAAAGTTCGTAAGGAAATTCTGCATTGCTGCCTGGTCGCGAAGCTGTGCGTATTTACCGAACAAGGCGAAAAAACTATAAGCCAGAGTCCAGGATTCTATGTAAATATAATAAATGAATATGACTAACGGACCGAAAATACCGATTACCCCGAAATACTTAATGAAACGGTTTTTCTGCCAGAGGCTATGGAATATCCCCGGGGCTGTGCCGTGTTCAAATCCGCCCCCGTAACGGCCAAGGGTCCATTCAATCCACATCAGCGGTATGCCTAATAAAAAGAGCGAGACAAAATAGGGGATCATAAAAGCGCCGCCCCCGTTTGAAGCGGCCTTGGCCGGAAAGCGCAGGAAATTCCCCAGCCCTATGGCTGAACCGGCAACCGCCATAATAATCCCGAGGCGCGTCCCCCAACTGTCTCTAATCTTAGCCATTAATAAACCATCCTTCTATTTTTTTTAATGCCCCGCTTATCTCCGGGCTTAATTTGTCTCCAAATGCCAAAACTTTAGGCTGTATAGCGAGGATAAATATGCTGGCTGCCTTTAAGCTGTTTTTTAAATAGTTGATTGCTAGACTGATAGAGGCATCGTGAGTAGAAAAGAAATTTACCGTCTGGATATCCTCTCCTTCTAAGAGCCTGATTTCTCCGGATGAGCCGGCGAAATCAACCGCGTCTATTAAGAGGATGGTATCCGGCTTATCTTTAATAATTTTACCCAGATAATTTTCCGGGCTGGCGCTGGCGTCATAGACTATATATGGGACTTTATCCTGGATGCGCTGAGCCAGGATTGAACCTACGCCGTCATCGCTGCGCAAAGTATTGCCGATACCCACGATTACTACTTTACCCGTAAGGTGGAGCTTGAGGTGTCCGAGGGCGGAGTTTTTAGAACTTTTTTCCATGCCTGTAGGGCCTGCCTCTATTGTATTCCATTTTCTTAAGCAGGGCTTCTTCCAGATCTATCTTCCTGGCTCCACAGAAATCAAAGATGCGGATACAGCAGTCCGCTAATTCCTCAGCCAGCGCATCTTTGTCGCCGCCCTTACGCATGGCCTCAAGCGCCTCGGATAGCTCGGAATGCATCAGCGCGATTAATTCTCCGTCGTTACGGGTATCCACCCACCACCCCTTGATTTTAGCGACGCGGTGACACTCTTTTATAAAATCATTTACCGACTTCTTTTGTTTTGGTTGCATCAATAAGTCCTTTCTCCCGCTGCTTGGTTATCCCTGTTAGCAAGGATTCAAAAATAACCTTGGCGATTGTTTCTTTACCGTAAATGCTGGGGCTGGATATTTCTAAGAGTGTCGTATTTTTGCCTGTACTGGTAAAAAATATTCCCACCGGAGTCGTATCCTCTTCGGAAATATATACCGCAATCATATCTTTGCTTAAATCATCGCAGTAAATATAAGCACCACTGTCTTTTAATATCGACCTGGCCCGATTATGGCAAGTAATCAGATCGATGTTAAATTCTTTCTTGATGGCGTCTTTCCTCCCGTCTTCCAAAACCTGGGTAGAAACTCCGATCGCTCCCTTGCAGACCTCTTTTATCTCTGCGCACCCGGAAAGCAGAATGGCCAAAAACAAGAAAGCGCATAGCCTATAGTATTTAGTCCCCATCATTCCTCCTTATTCATTTACCAGTTGCCATATCTTATCCAGATTCTTACGCGCCTCTTCCTCTCCGCGCCTGGCGAACTCGGCGGCTTTATGCAGCTCTAACCAGTACAGGCCGGAGGTATCCGGATGTAAAACCACATCCGCCAGCAGCGCCTCTTTCTGGGCTACCTCGGACTGTAATATTTCAACACTACTAAAGATTATGTCAAGTATATTTGTTTTAAAGAGGTCCTTAAAATACCTCCCCAGGCTAAACCAACTCCTCTTTTGAATGCCTTCGGATATATTAGCCTTCAGGCCCTCCTTCATCCTGGTATACTGGTTTAAGATATCCTGCCGCGTGGGCGTGACATTAACCGCGATAATCTTTTTTACCCCCATTTTAAAAAGCGGCTCGGTGGGGAGCGGGTTAATCACCCCGCCGTCAAAAAGCATTTCTTCCTTAAATTTAAAAGGCGCGAACACTCCCGGCATAGAGCAGCTGGCCATAATCGCATCCCTCAACAAACCCTTATCCAGGACGCGCGGCTCTTTCCTTTTTACGTCGCTGGCAATCACTTTTAAGGGAAGCCGGGTATCATAAAAGGTCTTATCGCCGAGGTATTTATTTAAAAATTTATACAGCTTATTGCCTTTAAGAAACCCCAGGTGCGGGAAAGTCAGGTCAACTAAACCCCAAATTTGCTTGGGTTCGCGGAAATCCTGGGTAATCTCCAGTATCTCGGAACTGGACCTGCCGGTAGCCCAGAGGCTGGCAATGAGCGCCCCGATGCTTGAGCCGGCAATAATATCTACCGGGATATGCTCTTCTTCGATTACCTTTAATACGCCCACGTGGCAAAAGCCATAGCCTACCCCTACCCCTAAAACCAGGCCCACCATGCTCCCCCCTACATAACGGGAGATCCTCCTTACCGCCTTGGCATATTCGCTCTCCGGATTATCCAAAACCAGCCTCTCCGGCATACCGGGCTCAATATTAGGCAGGGTAGCAAAGATGTTCCGGCCTAAAATCTGGGCCTGCTCAACAGGCATGATTTTAGAAAGTTTGTATTCATTAATGATAATTTTTATTTTGTCTTCCTGAAAATTAAATTCGTCCTTAAGCCGGCGGGTTAAGGCGTGGGTTTTTTTGAGTTCCGGCTCATCAGGGC
>JAQUAP010000055.1 GCA_028687205.1 Candidatus Omnitrophota bacterium | reverse complement strand
AAACTAAGCGAACAATCTTTACGATTGATTTTTACCTTCTGGCTAGCGCCGCTGGAGGCGCGCATACCGCACTTTACCCCGCTTCCCTCAAACGCCGGGCCGGCAGAAGCAGCGCAGGCAACCAGGAAATCTTTATTTCCGAAGGCGATTTCGCCGTTAGTGCCGATATCAATCAGGATACTTAACTCCTTTTCCTTATATAAACCGCTGGAAAGCACGCCGCTGGTCGTATCTCCTCCGACATAACTGGATACGCCCGGCACGCAGGAGAGGAGCCCGCGCGGATTAATGATTATCCCTGCCTCAGATGCCCTTAAGACCGGTAAGAAATTCGCCGTTGGCACATACGGCTCGCGCCGGATATAAGTAGGGTCAACCCGCAGCAATAAATGTATCATCGTCGTGTTTCCCGTGCAAACAACGCAGGTAACCTCGTTTAAATCCACATTATGTTCGAGCGTCAGCTCTTTAATCATCTGGTTCATTGTCTGCGTTACTGCCGCGTGTAATTTCTCCATCCCCTCTTCCTGGCGGGCGTAGATAATGCGCGTAATCACATCCGAACCGAAGCTGGCCTGTTTATTATAAGTAGCCTTGGTGCCCAATATTTTTTTGCTATTTAAATCCACTAACTGCCCGGAGATAGTCGTGGTGCCGATGTCAAAACAAAGGCCAAAATTTTTATTTGCGGTATTACCCGGCTCGACCAGGACAATCTCTACCGTGTCATTCCTCTTGCCCAGGGTAACCGTGACCTTCCAGTCAGAATCACGCAGCAATTCTCCCAGCTGCCTGATATTGCTTAGGCCCGTCTGCATAACCGGCAGTTCCTGGGCCTTGCGGATACCGCGGAAAAGGCGGTCCAGGTCGCTTAAGGAATCATTTAAATCCGGGCGGGGTAATTCCAGGTATAATTTTGTGGCTAACGGCGAATGTTTGAATAGCTTATCGCTTAAAACCGCTTCTTTAGATTCTATCTCTTCGGATGCCGAGTAAAGCCCCTTAAGGCCCGAATGCAATTCCATTTTTGATTCAGGCGGAACCTCTATTTCTAAATCGCTGTGCACGGTAGTAAGGCAGGCCAGGTATATATTACGTTTTCTCTCCTCTGTACTGATTATGCCACTGGGCTGGGTTATAACTTCCCCTTTTTTCAGGATAACCTTACACCTGCCGCAGACCCCGTCTCCGCCGCAATCCGATTTTATATACACCCCGCAGGAAATAGCAGCCGAAAGGATAGTTGTGTCCTTGGCCACCTCCGCAGTTTTGTTATCCGGATAAAATGTAACTTTGAATTTATTCAGCGTATTTAAGGCAGACGCTCAATGTAAATTTTTCAAGAATGACGGGATGCCAGCTGCCTCTTTCGGACCGACGATTATCTCAAGACCCGATTCATCCTGTAACTCACCGCTCATTACCGCGACATACCCCGGGATAACCAGCTGCTTATGTGAAACCGCTTCTTTTACCCCGAACTTATTTATGGATTCGCTAATCTTCTGCGGAGTAAATTTTTCCGCTGCCCAGGCAGTCAATACCGACATACCCTCGGTATCTACGCTGACGATATAAGCCGGGACTTTGCTTGCCTCCACCTCGCCCAGGACCGTATAATAAGAAAGAGAAAAGTTAGTCGTGACTAATACCGGCGATTTATCGTTTACCTGCCCTATCGGATAAAGCTTGGGCTCGATCTGGAGCGGCTTCTGCGGGTCGGTATATATATTCTGCCGTAAAGTCAACAGCGCTAAAACCTGCCAGGCCTCAATCCCCTTCATCAAAACAATCCCGGCATACTTGGCAATATAACTGGCTGCCTCCTGCGCTTCTTCATAAGGGTCATCCTGCTCAACGAGGGTCAAAGACGGATATCCGAGGGAGCGGTCAGATTTTTTTAAGGCCAGCCTGCGACTTTGCGTTAAATCCCAGATTTTTTCGGAGACAGGCTTCTTCCCGGTTTCTATGACTAAATCGCTTACGCCCTGGCTGGCGAGCGCGGTAGTTAACGCGCAAACTCCCTCCAGGTCCTGGCTATAAACAACTAAAGGCGCTTTATATTCTTTGGCTAATTGCGCGACAGCTTTTAAATTTTCTTGCGTGGCGTGATAAAGCAGCGGATTTTTACCTTTTAAAATCTCTAATCCCCCTTTTAAGGCCTGCGGGTCATTACTCATTAAAACAATCCCTAAAGGAGTGCTGGCGGATACGAGCTTAACAACCTCAATGAACCGCGCGCTGGTTTTATTCTGCCTGATAGCCACCAGGTTAACTTCCAGGCTCTGGCCCACGCGCTCAAATTTCAGCTGATTGATCTTTGCGAGCCTGGTTTTAATTTCACTGTCCGTAAGCGCATCCTCAAGAATAAAACCAATCCCTGTGGGCCGGTAAAATTTTTCTTCATGCCTGAACATTACCGTCTCATTGCCGATCTCCAGGCGCTTATCGCCTGAGCCGACGCTGATTAATTTTATCGGCGGCAAGGCCTGGGCTTCTAATTTCTCCTTAACCTCAGCGGTCAAGTACGGACACTTATCAATGCCGACGGCTTTCTTGGCTAATTGCATGGCAAAAGCCAGGCAGGTGGCAAAACCGCATTCACGGCAATTTGTCTTTGGCAATAGCTTATAAATATCTAATCCTGATAAACCCATAGCTCACCTACTCCTTATTTTAGCGTAAATATCTTTTGTTTGTTTAGTTTCAATAACTCCCTGGCAAATTTCTCTGAAGCACTGTGCCCTTTTAAACTATTAAGTTCTCTCAATAGGGAACCGGTAAGCCCGAGCGTAACCACCTTCTTATTTTCCGGGTTACGCATGCTAATCTTTATCCTGTCGGAAGCGTATTTCTTAATATTCCCTTTGCCGTACGTGGCGCCGGTGGATAGTTGCAACCCATCGATGAGGCAGGATTTTGGCTTGATATTCGCGCCATAGACCTTGACTTCCACTCCGAAATATTTCTTAGCGCCTGTTTTTTTTAAGCCTAAGTCGCCGGCAAGGAGCCCTAAAATTAAATATGGCCCCAGGTGGCCATGAAAATTGACTGCATCTTTAAGTGAAATCATTTATTGACCAGATTTGCAAAATATCCCGCGCCAAAGCCATTGTCAATATTTACCGTGGCTATCCCGGGAGAACAGCTGTTTAACATCGTCAGTAATGCCGCCAGGCCTTCAAAACTGGCTCCGTAGCCGCAACTCGTCGGCACCGCGATGACCGGAACCTTGACTAAACCCGCAACTAAACTCGCTAACGCCCCTTCCATACCGGCAACCACGATAATCACTTTCGCGCTTTTTAAAAGAGCGGCATGGTGCATCACGCGGTGCACTCCGGCTACGCCCACATCATATAATTTCTTTACGCGGTTGCCCATAACCTCCAGGGTAACTGCGGCTTCTTCGGCTACAGGCAGGTCTGCCGTGCCGGCAGAGATTACCAGGACCAGGCCTCTTTTTAAAACAACCAGTCTCCTGGCTAAAAAACCCGCTTTTGCCAAAGGATTATATCTTAACCCGGGGATTTTCTTTTTAAGATAAGCAAAGGTCTGCTTATCTAACCTGGTAAGCAACAGATCCTGTTTATTTTTTATTAACTGGCAGGCGATGCTGCTAATATGCTCCCTGGCCTTACCCGGGCAGTAGATTACTTCGGCAAAACCGCGGCGAGCCTGTCTATCTAGATCTACCTTGGCAAATCCTAAATCACAAAACCCGGATTTTAAAGACATTATCTTATTTTATTAATTTAACCCCGCAAGAGTATTCCTAGCAATAAAACTGTTAATAGAAAAGCCAGTATATAAAAATCGTTAAAATAGAAAAAATCGCTTAGTTTATCCGCAAAAGTGCTCTTCTGTTGAAGCGGGGTTTTAACCGAAGGCGGGCGGTGGGATGATTTTTGATAACCCAAAACCTGTTCTCTTTTAAACCTTAAGTAAACTCCCCCTAATTTGTACGCCGGTATAGCCCCGCTCTCCGCCAGGTTCAACACCTCTTTTTCGGAAATATTCAGGAGCAGGGAAACTTCCCTTACGGTTAAAAGTTTTTCGTCAGCCATGGTTTAATCCGCCTTCTTACTTATCGATTTTTCCCGAAGCCACCCAGGAATCAATCGCCTTCCTCTCGAATTTCCAGTTAGGGCCTTCTTTATTTCCCGGGACCTTGCCTGAATTCGCCCATTCCATGATAGAGTTGAGGTCTACCTCGAGGTACCTAGCCAGTTCTTCGGCATTTAAAAAATCATGCAGCATACAGCACCTGCCTTCCAGGATCGCGCCCTCCGCGACATTCAACCTGCTCGGGTAGATATCCCCTTCTACTATCGCCGAAGGTAAAATAGTCAATCTCTCTTTGGCGGTTATCTTACCCTTGACCCTGCCCCCGATAATCACGTTATCTCCGATAATATCCGCGGAAACTACCGCTGTAGGGCCGACGGTCAGGTTACCCTTGGTTTCGAGGTGCCCTTCGAATTTACCGTTGATGCGTAAATTTACGGCATCTTTAAAAATCAAACTGCCCTGCATGGAGGCATCAACATCTAAAATCTTCTCTTCCATCTTTTTCTTAAAAGCCATACCCCACCTCCTTATTTTTTACCCTGCTTCTCTTTATCCGCAAGCAGAATAAGCCCTTCAACATACCTTAACAGGAAAAGAACGATTAAAGCTAAGGCTGTAGTATAAACAGCGGCGTTAAGAAAACCGCAACCGCTGGCCAGGCCGATTCCCGCTACTATTCAGAGGCTGGCCGCGGTAGTCAGGCCCCTGACTCCTTCTCGCTCGCGGATGATTGTACCGGCGCCTAAAAAACCAATGCCGGTAATTACGCCGGCAGCGATACGCGCGGGGTCAAGCTTAGTTATCTCTTTATATATATCAAAAACATAGAGTGATGTCAACATTATAAGGCAAGAGCCCAGCGCTACCAGGATATGCGTGCGCAACCCAGCCGTCCTCTTATGCACCTGGCGCTCAAAGCCGATAAAGCCGCTTAAAATCGCGGTTACTACTAAACGGGAAATAATCTGGCTGTCGGTAAGCATACGTACCTCCTAATTTAAATCCGCGGTTAAACTTAAATCCGAGCGGTAACCTTTTTTAAATAACTGGTAAGCCAGGCCCGCGATCATTGCCGCGTTGTCCATACAAAGCGATTGCGCGGGAAAATAACAGCTTAAGTTATGGTCCGCCGCGGCCGCGTAGAACTTATCCCTTAAGCGGTTATTCGCCGCCACTCCTCCGCCCACCACCAGGCGGCTTACCTTCTTCATTTTACAAGCTAAAATTGCTTTCGTAACCAGAGTTTCAATCACCGCTTCCTGAAAAGAAGCGCTGATATCCGCTTTTTCTTTCCGGCTTAAACGCCTGCCCTTTACATAATATAATACCGCGGTTTTGATGCCACTAAAACTAAAATCAAGTTTGCCCCGCGTCCCGTAACAATTAAACCTGATTTTCTTAGGCTCGCCTGACGCAGCTATTTTTTCGATTGCCGGCCCGCCCGGATAGCCTAAGCCTAAAATTTTGGCTACTTTATCAAAGGCCTCTCCGCAGGCATCATCCTGCGTCTCTCCTAATACTTCTATTTTGTCAAAATCGCGGATATAGAATAAACTGGTATGGCCTCCGGAAACAACCAGGGCCACAAAGGGCAGTTTGATCTTTTCGCCGGCCAGGAAATTAGCGTAGAAATGGCTATAGACATGATTAACGCCCAATAAAGGCTTAGCTAAACCTAAGCTTAAAGATTTAGCGAATGAGATCCCGACTAATAAAGAACCAAGTAAACCCGGGCCGCTGGTTACGCCAATCAGGTCAATATCCTTTAACTTTATTTGCGCCTTTTTCAGCGCGCTCTCCATGATACCGCTGATTGTCTCAAGCTGCATACGCGAGGCGATCTCCGGGATCACCCCTCCGTATTTTTTATGGAACTCCAGGCTTGAGGCAACTGTATTCGCCAGGATTTTCCTGCCGTCCTGGACGAGCGCCGCAGAAGTCTCATCGCAGGATGTTTCTATGCCCAGCACGATCATTGCGCCATCTCCGATAGAAAAACGAATTTATATCCTTCCCTGGCCAGCCGCGGCATAACCTCTTTTAGGACTTCTAAAGTGGCCTTACGGTCATGGCCTATCCCGATCGCAAAACCCTGCTGCCTGGCCTTAACTTTTAATTTATAAATCTGCTGTTTGATATATTTTTTATCTTCTTTATTGTCCAAAAAAATGTCTCGTTTAAAAAAAGTCAGCTTAAGCCTGCGCGCCAGGCCGGGACAGACGGATTTAGCGGTTACATAGCTATCCAGGAAATAAAGGCGCCTCTTTTTTAACTCTTTAAAGATAACCTCCATCGTACTTAAATCGCGGGTTACCCTTGACCCCATATGATTGGAGACGCCCCTGGCGTAAGCTATACTGGTTAAATCTCTATCTAATATGCGCAGTATCTGGGTTTTATCCATTGAAGCCATAATGGTATTTTTTTCCAAGCCGTATTTTTCTTCGGGCTCCAGCGGTAAATGCAGGATTACCTCAAAGCCCCGGCTGTGCAATTCCTCAGCGACTATAGCGGAATATTTGATATTAGGTAAAACCGCTGCCGTAAGCGGATATTTTATCCCCTCTACAATGCCGAGGTTATTTAAATTATACCCCCAGTCATCCAGGACAATGGCAATCCTCCCCTTTACGGCTAAGCGGGGCTTTAGCGGGGGCCTGGGTTTTCTGGCAAAGATAAAGATTACTAATGCCAGCATAACCAATACCAGGATGATCGTTACGGGCCTCTTCATTATTTGGCAGCCTTAGGCTTAGGCAGAGCCCCTGACTTTAAAAAATTAAGCGCGGCCATTACCTGCGCGTCAGCTTTATAATCCCAGGGCTGCTTATCTTTTTGCGGTTTATTACTCAGCCCTGCCTCTTCCAATAATTGCTGGCTGCTCTCTTCTTTGGGAGTAATATCTAAAACAATATCCGGGGTAACGCCCTTACCGTGGATCTCCTGTCCTAAGGGGGTAAAATATTTACTGGTAGTAAGCTTGAGCGCTGAACCGTCGCTTAAGGGTATAACCGTCTGAACCGAACCCTTGCCAAATGATTTTGTCCCCAGTATTGTGGCGCGTTTATAATCCTGCAAGGCGCCGGCAACAATTTCGCTGCCGGAAGCAGAGCCCTCATTGATTAACACCACCAGCGGTAAATCGAGTATCGGGCGTTTGGACTGAGCAATAAACTGCATATTTTGATCCGCTTTCCTGCCTTTGGTATAAGAGACTAACTTCCCGTTAGGGATAAATTCTCCGGTTATCTCTATCGCGCTCTCCAGTAACCCTCCGGGATTATTGCGTAAATCCAATATCAGGGCTTTCATTTTAAACCGGGATAAATTTTGAATAGCAGCCTTAAAGTCCCTCGCAGTGTTTTCCCTGAATTCTATCAGCCGTATATAGCCGATGCCATCAGTTAAAATTTTAGCTTCCTTAATATCATTGATTTTAATTATCTCCCGCACAATCTTAAATTCCAAAACTTTCTTGGCAGATTCCCTTAAGATGGTTAAGTTTACCGCCTCCCCGGGCTTACCGCGTATCCTCTTCATTGCAGCGGTTAAATCCATACCCCGCGTCAATTCGTTATTGATTTTAACGATCCGGTCTCCCGGCTTAAGGCCCGCTCTCCAGGCCGGCGTATCTTCAAGGGGCGTAATAATCGTAAGCTGGTTGTCTCTTATGCTGATCTCAATCCCCAGGCCACCGAACCTTCCTTCGGTATCCACTTTTAATTCATTGTAGGTATCCGGGTCCATAAACTGGCTGTGCGGGTCCAGGGAAGAAAGCATGCCTTTTAACGCGCCATAAATCAGGTCTCTTGCTTTTACCTCATCTACATAATCCGCTTCTATGGCGGCGATGGCGTCTGAAAAGAGCTCTACCTGACGGTACAACTCATCCCTGGTTTTCCTATCTAAAGAAATTGCCAGCGAAACAGAGGAAAAAAATAATACCGCGGAAATGAAAACAATAAACAGTTTCTTACGCACCCGCTAACCTCTTTCTGATTAATTCCTGCACAGCCTTGGGGTTGGCCTTCCCCGCGCTTTTACGCATTACCTGGCCGACTAAAAACATCAGCGCGTTGGCTTTTCCTGCCTGGTAATCCGCGACGGACTTGGGATTTTCCTTGATTACTTCTTCAATAACGCTGTGCAAGCTGCCGGAATCGGAAATCTGGGCCAGATTTTTCTCCTTAATTATCTCCTGGGCGCTTTTTCCTGTCTCATGCATTTCCCCTAAGACAGCTTTTCCGGTGAGGTTGGAAACAACCTGTTGCTTTTCAACTAACTCAATCAGCTCAATAAGATTACCGGGCGAAACTTTAAGTTCATAAATCTCGCAATTATTGCTAGATGCTAAAGCGGCTAATGGCCCGATTATCCAATTGGCTACTGGTTTTTTACTCGTATCCGCGAACTTCTTCATCA
>JAQUAP010000054.1 GCA_028687205.1 Candidatus Omnitrophota bacterium | reverse complement strand
CGCCTGGTTCAACGGTAATCTTATTTCCAGGAATTATTACCTTCCAGGCGTGATTGCGATCATTGTGACCATGATGTCGCTTTTATTGACCGCCATGGCAATCGTAAAAGAAAAAGAAATAGGGACGATGGAACAGCTGATTGTCAGCCCCTTAAAGCCGCTTGACCTGATTGTCGGTAAGCTCCTGCCTTTTGCGATCATCGCGCTGGTCCAGATTACGCTGATTACTATATTAGGCGTACTCTGGTTCCATATACCCTTAAGAGGCAACCTGCTTTTATTGCTCTTATCTACCTGCATATATTTATTTACTACTTTAGGGATAGGTTTATTTATTTCCACCATATCTTCGACCCAGCAGGAGGCGATGATGTCGGTTTTTCTTTTCTATATGCCGACACTCCTCTTATCCGGGTTTGCCTATCCGATAGCCAATATGCCGCAACTCATCCAGTGGTTTACCTTTCTTAATCCTTTACGTTATTTTATGGTCGTTGTCCGGAGCCTGTTTCTAAAAGGGGTGGGGGTGGAAGTCCTCTGGCCCCAACTTGTGCCGTTATTAATCATGGGCATTTTAGTCATCAGCTTTAGCGCGCTGCGCTTCCGCAGGAGTTTAGGCTAAGTTTTTTACAGCCTTCTGGGCACTTGACAAAATTTTAGTTTTGTGTTCTAATTAATAAGTAATAGAAAAACGGGGAGGCTGTTTAACGGCCTGAGAGTCTTCGTCAAAACGGAGTGACCCGAAAAACCTGATCTGGATAATGCCAGCGGAGGGAAGGTTAAGAGTTTTAACTGCCCTTACGTATCTGGCATAAGGGCTTTTTATTTACAAGGGAGGGGATATGCAGTTGGATGAAATCAAAATATCACGGGCAATCATTGAATCCTACCAGCAAAAATTAATTAATGCCCTGGACGTAGAAGTGGCGATTGTCGGCGCCGGGCCTGCCGGTATGGTCTGCGGGTACTATCTGGCCAAGGCCGGTAAAAAAGTGGTTTTGTTTGAGAGAAAATTATCCGTCGGCGGAGGCATGTGGGGCGGCGGGATCATGTTTAATGAAATAGTCATCCAGGAAGAAGCCAGAAAAATCCTTGATGAATTTGGGGTCAGGACGCGGAAGTACGAGCAGGGTTATTATTTAGCTGACTCCATAGACAGCGTCTCGACCATATGTTCTAAAGCCGTGCACGCGGGTTTAAAGGTTTTTAACCTGATTAGCGCCGAAGATGTGATGGTCAGGTCCAAACGCGTATGCGGTTTAGTTTTAAACTGGACCGCCGTGGAAATGGCTAATTTGCATGTTGACCCGGTCACCATGCGGGCTAAATTCGTGGTTGACGCAACCGGCCATCCCGCAGAGGTTGCCCGGATTGTTGAGCGTAAATCCGGGATAAAGCTTAATACCAAAAACGGCAGGATTATGGGCGAACAGTCTATGCATGCCCAGGCAGGGGAAGATACTATTGTCAAGAATTCTAAAGAAATATGCCCCGGGCTTTATGCCTGCGGCATGTGCGCTAACGCCGTATTCGGAGGCCCGCGCATGGGGCCGATTTTCGGCGGTATGCTGCTTGCCGGCAGAAAGGTGGCTAAAGACCTGATTAGAAAATTATAATTCCGTAGGTAAAATAAAGGGGACGTTTCTATTTTTTTAGTTACCTATAGCCAGAAAAAATAGAAACGTCCCCTTTATTTTTTACTTGACAAAAGCTAAAAATGAATGTAGCATACTAAATATGAATACAAATTCATTAATTGAAGATTTAATCGGGAATGGCAGGGTAAAGGCTAATATGAGCCGCAAGGAGAGAGACAGGGAGCTGCGTAAAGCCGATATCATGTCCGCTGCCGAACGTGTCTTTGCTTTGAAGGGCTACCACGATGCCACGATACAGGATATTGCCCGTGAGGCAGAGTACGCCACAGGCACGGTCTATTTATATTTTAAAGACAAGGAGGCGCTTTATTTCTCGCTCCTTGAAGAAAAGATGCGCAATTTAACGGCCGTATTGAAAGATAAGACGGCGCATGTGGCCGATGCCGAAGATAAGTTGCGCATCTTTATACGGGAAAGCCTGAACCACTTTGAAAAAAACCAGGATTTCTTCAGGATATTCTTTTCAGAGAGGACTAAGGGGCAGATCTTAAAAGAAGGTAAGCTTGCCCGTTCCGCGACGATGCAGCAGAATAAAGAGTTGGTTATTGAGTTAATCAAGAGCGGCCAGCAGCAGAAGATAATCAGGCATGATTTCAGCGCTACGCAGATATCCGATATACTCGGCGCTATCTTCATGACAGTTATTTTTGACTGGTTAAAAGATAGCTCGAAGGACAAGAGGAAACTGGATGATGCCGCAGATTTTATCCTGGATATATTCCTCAGCGGAGCAGGCAGAAAAAAATGATCGCTACGATGAATTTTATTATTGGCCTGGAGAAAAAATGCAAAATAAATTAAAACCGGTTCTTAAGCTTTCAGGGATATGTTTTCTATTGCTGGCTATTGTTGGCTGTGGGCAGAAAAGTAAGGCTATTCCGCAGGGACCCGAAGTTACTGTCTTTACTGTGCGTCTGCAGCAACAGGTTATCACGACTGAATTACCCGGCCGGACAACAGCTTTTCTTATTGCCGAGATCCGGCCTCAGGTTAACGGCCTTATCCAAAAGCGTTTGTTTACGGAAGGTTCTGAGGTCAAGGCTGGCCAGGTGCTTTACCAGATCGATCCCGCGCCGTATCAAGCAGCGTATGATAAAGCCAAAGCTAATCTGCCGGCTCTCCAGTTGAGAGCTGAGCGCTACAAGGAAGCGCTGGTTGAAAGAGCGGTTAGCCAACAGGAATTTGATGACGCGGAAGCCGCCTTGAAACAGGCAACAGCAGAACTCGAAACTGCCCGCATCAATCTTAATTACACTAAAGTTGTCTCGCCGATCAGCGGCCGCATCGGTACTTCTAGCGTAACTGACGGCGACATTGTAACGGCATATCAAGCTACAGCTTTGGCGACTGTCCAACAATTAGACCCGATTTATGTGGATATTCCTCAATCTACCTCTGAGTTGCTCCGCCTGCGGCGCAGCCTGGAGGATGGCCGCCTCAATCATGATAAAATAAATCAAAACAAGGTAAAGCTCATTCTGGAAGATGGCACAACATATTCTTCGGATGGGACGCTTCAATTCCAGGATGTCACGGTGGATTCGACGACTGGTTCAGTTATTTTGCGGGCAATCTTTCCTAATCCGGAAGGTTTTCTTTTGTCGGGCATGTTCGTCCGGGCGGTTATTATAGAAGGTATCAATGAGCAGGCCATTCTTGTCCCGCAGCAGGGTGTTTTCCGTAACCCGAAAGGCGAAGCCTTCGCGTTGATCGTGGATGCTGAAAATAAGGTTCAGCAACGGATACTTACGCTCGATCGGGCTATTGGCGATAAATGGCTGGTTTCTTCAGGCCTGCAAACCGGTGACCGGGTAATTGTCGAAGGTGTTCAGAGAGCCGGGCCCGGCGCTTCAGTAAAAATTGTTGCGTTTGACCAAAAGTCGAACTAGAGATCTGCGAATATGAAATAAACGGGGAAATCTTATGTTATCAAAATTCTTTCTTGAGCGGCCTGTTTTCGCCTGGGTGATTGCCATCCTGATTATGGTGTTGGGCGGACTGGCAATCTATACTCTGCCTATTGCCCAATATCCGCCTATTGCCCCGCCATCCATCCGGATCAGTTCACTTTATACCGGCGCTTCGGCGGAAACCGTAGAAAACAGTGTTACGCAGATTATCGAGCAACAAATGACCGGTTTGGACAAGATGTTGTATATGTCCAGCAGCAGCGATTCTTCCGGTATGTCTTCCATTGAATTGACTTTTGCTCCGGGGACTGATCCGGATATCGCCTGGACTAAGGTGCAGAATAAGCTTCAATTGGCAATGCCGCGGCTTCCTGATTCAGTGCAACGCCGGGGCGTTTCGGTTCAAAAATCCACTCACAATTATCTTTTACTTATAGGGCTGGTTTCTGAAGACGGCAGCATGAGTGAAATTGATTTGCGCGATTATATGCTTAGTGTAATCCAGCCCGTGCTAGCGCGTGTTCCCGGAGTCGGCGAAGCAGAAGGGTTTGGCAGCGAATACGCTATGCGCGTCTGGTTTGACCCCAGGAAGCTGACGAGCTTCGGCTTGACAGTGGAAGATGTTACTCAGGCGCTGCAAAAATACAACGTTGAGATCTCCGGCGGGCAGTTCGGCGGCGCTCCGGCAGTGGAAGGGCAGCGTTTGAACGCATCTATCATTGTGCAGAGCCTGCTTAAGACCCCTGAAGAGTTTGCTAATATACCTATTCGTATCAATCCGGACGGTTCAACTATCCGCATTAAAGATGTGGGGCGCGCAGCGTTAGGCAGCGACCAGGCTGACACGAAAGTTTACTTCAATAAGGGGCAGCCTTCGACAGCTATTGCTATCCGCCAGGAGCCAGGCGCTAATGCGCTGAAGACCGTTGATGCCATCAAAGCGAAGATGCAAGAGTTGAGCCGTTATTTTCCGCAGGGAATGAAAGCAAATTATCCCTATGATACCACTCCTTTTACCCGGGTAGCCATTAAAGAGGTAGCTAAAACATTGGTCGTGGCAATTTTCCTGGTTTTTCTGGTAATGTATTTGTTTATGGGGAACATGCGGGCAACCTTGATTCCGACAATCGCGGTGCCGGTGGTATTGCTGGGTACTTTTGGGGTGTTGGCGTTTTTCGGATATTCAATTAACATGTTGACGATGTTTGCCATGGTTTTGGCAATCGGCCTTTTGGTGGATGACGCTATCGTCGTCGTGGAGAATGTGGAGCGGCTGATGAGCGAGGAAGGACTCTTGCCGCGGGAGGCTGCTGCCAAGTCTATGGGACAGATTACTCCCGCGTTAATCGGTATCGGCCTGGTGCTCTCAGCGGTTTTTGGGCCGATGGCGTTTTTTACCGGGTCTACCGGCGTTATTTACCGCCAGTTTTCCGTAACGATTATTGCCTCTATGCTTCTTTCGGTAGTTGTGGCCTTGATTTTGACGCCGGTCCTCTGCGCGACTTTCCTAAAGCCGGTGGCCAAGGGGCATCATCTTGGAGAAAGCGGGATCAGGTTGCTGCGTCCTTTCTTTATCTGGTTCAGCCGGTCTTTCTTTAAGGTGCGCGATTTTTACGTGCGTATGGTAGCGCGTTCGTTTAGCCAGAGTGCACGTTATATATTTTTCTATTTTTTAATCGTAGCAGCGATGTTATTTGTTTTCTTGAGGATGCCCACAGGCTATCTGCCGGATGAAGACCAGGGGATTTTGATTATTATGGGTAATTTACCTTCGGGCTCGACACTTGAGCAGTCTGAAGTAGTGATGGAAAAAGTCCGTCAGTATTTTCTGACCAACGAAAAAGACGCGATTGAATCTATTTTAACGATTGCCGGCATGAACCAATCCGGCCACGGACAAAATACCGGTATGGCTTTTATCAAGCTTAAGGATTGGGATTTACGTAAGAAGGCAGAGTTAAAGGCAGATGCCATATCGGATCGCGCGATGAAGGAATTTGCTTCTTATAAAGAGGCGCTGGTTTTCGTATTCGCTCCGCCGGCGATCGTTGAATTGGGCAGCGCCAAAGGGTTTGATTTTCAACTGCAGGATCGCGGCGGCGCAGGCCATGAGAAGTTGATGGAGGCGCGTAACCAGCTTCTTTATAATGCATATAAGGATCCGCGCCTAGCCCGCGTGCGGGCTAACGGGCTGGAGGATGTGGCGCAGTATAAAATAGATGTGGATTGGGAGAAGGCCGGGAGCCTGGGTGTTTCTATCGCTTCTATCCAGGATACGATTTCTACTGCCTTTGGCAGCGCTTACGTCAATGATTTTATTAAAGATGGCCGCATTAAGCACGTGGATATTCAAGCTGACGCTCCTTACCGCATGTTACCCGAAGATTTGAAAAACCTTTATGTGCGTAACGCGCAGGGAAAGATGGTGCCTTATTCTTCTTTCGCCTCCGGGCACTGGATATTCGGTTCTCCTAAATTAGAGCGTTACAATGCCTTTCCGTCCATTAATATCCTGGGCGAGGCAGCGCGGGGCAGGAGTTCCGGCGAGGCGATGCAGGTTATGGAGGAGCTCGCTTCAAAACTTCCGCGTGAATTTGGTTACGACTGGACAGGCCTTTCTTACCAGGAAAGGCAGGCTGGCAGCCAGACAGGCCCGCTCTACGCTTTTTCCATTCTGATTATTTTCTTGTGCGTAGCGGCGCTATATGAAAGCTGGAGCATCCCTGTCGTTAATCTGTTGATGTTGCCGTTGGGAGTCTTTGGGGCGACGCTGGCTACTTCTTTACGCGGTATGCCCAATGACGTTTACTTCCAGATCGGGTTTCTTACTACTTTGGGGCTATCCACTAAAAACGCTATTCTGATCATTCAGTTCGCGCAGCAGCGCTTGAGCCACGGAGAAAAGATAATTGACGCAACTCTGGGGGCAGCGAGAACCCGATTCCGGCCGGTTATCATGACTTCCATGGCTTTCTTTTGCGGTGTCCTGCCGTTGGCGGTTACCACCGGAGCCGGGGCCGGGGCCCAAAACGCCATTGGGACGGCGGTTGTCGGCGGGATGCTTTCGGCTACGTTCATTGACCTTATTTTTATACCGTTATTTTTTATCCTGGTAACCCGCTTTTTTGGGCGTAAGCGAGAATCGCTGGCGCAAGCTGTAGCCGTCGCTTCGGATGTTAAGGATTTGCAGAAAAATAATTAATATGAAACGAATACCCGTTTTTATTTTAGGAATTGTTATTGCCTTAAGCGGCTGCACTATGGCCCCGAAATACAATCGGCCAGTAGCTCCGATCCCCGGGAATTGGCCCAGCGGAGATGCCTACTTGAAACCGCAGCCGGCAGAGAGCGTTCCGGATGTCACGCAATTGAGATGGCGGGAATTTTTCACTGATCCAAAACTGCGACGGATCATTGAGACAGCTCTTCAGAATAACCGGAACCTGCGGCTTGCCGCTTTGAATGTAGAAGAGGCGCGGGCTTTGTATGGCGTCCAAAGGGCTAACCTGTTTCCGGTTGTCGATGCGGAGGGAGTTTACACCAAACAACGTACTTCTTCCGATTTTTTAATCGCGGGAGCTTCGAATATAACCGAACAATACAGTGTTGATCTGGGTATCACTGCCTGGGAAATTGATTTTTTCGGCCGTATCCGCAGCCTGACCAAACAGGCATTGGAAGAATATTTGGGTACGCAGGAGGCCCGGCGCAGCACACAGATTGCGCTGGTGTCTGAAGTTGCCAGGGTCTATCTGACTATTGCTGCGGACAGGGAGAACGTCACCCTGGCGCAATCTACCCTTAAGGCCCAGGAAGGTGTTTACAATTTAATCCTGCGCAAGCATAAGCTTAAGCTTGTAAGCGATATAGACCTGTACCGGGCACAGACCCAGGTGGATACGGCCCGGAGAAATGTTGCGCTATATACACAACAGGTAGCGCAGGACCAAAACGCATTGAACCTTTTGGCCGGTTCTGCTGTGCCGGAAGACCTTTTACCTCTGGATTTGACAGGTGTTGGTCCGCTCAAGGATATTTTTCCCGGACTATCTTCCGAGGTGCTTCTTAGGCGGCCGGATATTATTGACGCGGAACATCGGCTAAAAGGCGCCTATGCCAATATTGGGGCGGCCCGGGCAGCATTTTTTCCCAGCATTTCGCTGACAACTGCCATTGGTTCGGCAAGCAGCGCCTTATCCGGGCTCTTCTCCAGCGGCAAGGGCACCTGGATCTATTCACCGCAGGTGGTAATGCCTATTTTTGATATGCAGACCTGGGCAGCATATAGGGTGAGTGAAGCAGATCGTAAAATCGCGCTGACCAAGTATGAGAAAACCATCCAGACGGCCTTTAGGGAGGTAGCCGATGTCTTGGCCGTGCAAGGTACAGTGGACCAACAAATCGCGGCGCAACAGTCCCTGGTTGATTCTGAGCAAAAGGTTTATCACCTCTCAAGTAAACGCTATAGCAATGGGATTGACAGCTATTTGAGCGTTCTTGATGCGCAGCGCTCGCTTTATAGGGCACAACAGGAGCTTATTTACCTGCAACTCTCCAAGCTCGTTAACGAAGTGAAGGCTTATGCGGCGTTGGGCGGAGGCGGGTTGGATGAGGCGGATGGGCGCAGGCAATTTAGCCGGGACTTCTTTGAAGAAAATATTCTTTCGGTTCTGAATAGCGCTGTCGGGAAAAAGCCATTGGCAGCATTAGATATTCCCCCGCCTGTAAAGGGGGATTAATCTTTAACAAAAACGCTGAAAGCGATTGACATGTTTAGCCGTATGAGAACATATTTCATAACGATAATTTTCCTGGTTATTTTTTATAACTTAGTATTTGCCGATGAGATGCTCTCTTGGCAGGATTGTATCAGGGAGGCGGCGAAAAACCATCCGGATTTAATCGCGGCAGTAGAGGAGATAAAACAATCCGAGGCCGCTAAGAAAATTACCGCCAGCGCCCTTTATCCTCAGATAGATGCCAACATAGATGCTTCAACCGGAAGG
>JAQUAP010000053.1 GCA_028687205.1 Candidatus Omnitrophota bacterium | reverse complement strand
GCCAGGTGCATCATCCCCTGGCAATCAGAATAGGCCTCATAAACTTCTAACATGGTAAACTCAGGGTTATGCCGGGTAGAGACGCCCTCATTGCGGAAAGAACGGTTTATTTCATAGACGCGCTCAAGGCCTCCGACTAAAAGCCGCTTCAGGTATAACTCCGGGGCAATGCGTAAAAATAAATCCATGCTGTATTCATTATGGTGCGTCTTAAAAGGCCGGCCCGCCGCTCCGCCCGGGATATAATGCATCATCGGTGTTTCAACCTCTAAGAAATCTCTTGTATCAAGAAAATCCCGCGCCGCCTTAATGATCCTGGCGCGGGCCTTAAATACCTTCCGGACATCCTCGTTAGAGATTAAGTCTAAATAACGCTGCCGGTAACGCAGGTCCACGTCGCGCAGGCCGTGCCATTTTTCAGGCAAGGGGCGCAGGGCCTTAGAGAGCAGGGTTATTCTTTCAACCTTTAAGGTCGGCTCTCCCGTATGCGTCTTAAAAAGTTCTCCTTCGGCCTTAATAATATCGGCGATATCGATATTTTCAAAGATAAAGAAGCCCTCTTCTCCGACAATATCCGCTTTGATGTAAATCTGGATCTTACCGGTTACGTCCCTTAAATCCAGGAAGGCGGCTTTTCCGTGCGAACGCTTGGCAGTAATGCGGCCGCAGAAACTTACCTTTTTGCCTTCCTGAAAATCAGCTAAAGCCTGGCTGATAACGGTATATTTAGCTGCCTGGCCAGGGTATAAAGGCACACCTTTAGCCTTAAGCGCTTCGGCCTTAGCCTTGCGCTGCTGGATAAGCTCGTTTAATTCCATAGTTTTATAATTATATAGTAGAATTGGGGTTATGTCAATTAAAGAAAAACCCGCCGAAATTACTGGCGGGCTTATTGTTACAGCTAAATCTTCTTTAAATTAACCCTTGTATTCCGAGAGTTTTTTGATGCGCTTGACCATATTCGGGTGGGTGCTCAAAAGCTCCATTAGCCTATCCCCGAAGCCTAAGTGCACCGGTCTATTTTTTAAGCTTTCCAACTCTTTAGGATCAATGGTGCCGCTCTTATCCAGGTCAAGCTGGGATAAATCCTTGATTTCATTCCTGGCCCGCGATGGGTCGTTCAAGAAAAATGCCTTCAGCCCCTCGGATTCCTTTAATGCCTCGGGCTTGAGGCGCGCTGCGCCATAGACAAGTTTGTAAAGGCTTGAGGCTAAGGCCGCAGGCTTATTCCCTAAAGCCACTGAGCCGCGGTCAGCAAAATATTCGCGGATGCGCGAGGCATAAAGCACTAAAAGATTGGTAATAAAATAAAAAAGGAACGCGGCCAGGCCGATCAACGCGGTATTGCCGCCTCTTTCGTCGCGCCGGCGCCCGTAGAAAAGAAACTCCCAGGCGATCCTGTACATAATCATGGGGATTACCGAGAGCAGGGTGATGGTTAAAACATCCCGGTTCTTCAGGTGGCTCAACTCATGGCCCAAAACCGCCTTTAATTCCTCGTCGCTGAGTAAATTTAAAATACCGCGCGTAACGCAGACCCTTCCGTCGCCGATACTCCTGCCAAAAGCAAAGGCATTAGGCAGCTCGATCTGGGCAATGCCTATTTTAGGCACCGGGATATTTGCTTTAGCAGCTAAATCTTCCACTACTTGAAAGAGCCGCGGGTTATCCTCCCTTTTAATATATTTAACATGCATGGACCATTCCACGATCTTGGGCCCGAGCATATACTGGATGAACATGAGGACCAGGGAGATGATCAGGTAAAAACTAAAATCGCCCACGTGCAGGAACATCCTGCCGATTACCACGATAATCGCGTAGACTATCCCGAAAAGAACCGTCATGAGCAGCCACATCCTTAAGCGTAAAGACCACATTTTAAGTCACTCTCCTTTTTTTTACTTAACTACGTTGGCTTTAATTATAAACTTAATCACTGGCTTGTCAAGGTTATCCGTATTCACATATACAAACTGCTGCACAGCGCCTGAGTAACCCTTGGAATTAAATTTGACTTCAACAAGCGTGGACTCCTGCGCTGATAAAGTTTCCCTCTTTACCTCTGAAACCGTGCAGCCGCACGAGGTATTTACGCCGGTAATCTTTAACGCCTTGACAGAATCATTCTTTAAGGTAAAACTATGCGCCACGACCTCTCCTTCTTTAACCTGCCCAAAATCCCAGGTATAAAAATCGGGCTGTTCAGCCCAGCAACCCGTAGCCAAGAAAAATAAAAATATAACCAATCCCATAACCCTCTTCACTTATCCCCTCCAGACTAAAAATATGCCCAGGCTGATAAATAAAACTGCCATCAGCGCCTTGACCGTGACCATATGCTTCCTGATGAATTGAGCGAAGGCGCTGGAAGTAACCCCCAGTAAAGCTAAAAGAAAGACGATCAATAACGGGATGATAAACATGATATTATAAATTACCAGGTAAACAAGAGCTTTTACTTTAAGCGGCGTGGTCTTTAAAATAAAGGTCAGCGTCGGCAAATAAAGCTGTCCCGTGCAAACTGCCTCCAGGATAGAGACCAGGAACCCGGTAACCAAAGCGCTTAAAACCAGCCTGGCCAGGTTTAAGGCAAGCCTCTTTTGTTCCCCTTGCGCCTCTTTAGCCTTGCGATAATGCCTGCCGATTACGGAATGTATCCGGTTCTTGATTACTTTGGGTAATTGCAAGAGCTGGCCTTCGGTATCCCGGGTCTGGCTGAATTTCAATAAATCATAAACAGCTAAAATACCTAAAATCAAACTGAATATACCGATTGAAATATTGAATATCTTAGTCAATGCCCAAAAACCTTCCAAGCGGTAAAGAAAATTAAAAATCCCCAGGCCGATCAAAAAATAAGTCAGAAAAACGGCAAAGATAAAAGAAAGGCCTATGATCAGAAGCTCTAATTTCCGGTAACCCTGAAAGGCGAGGTACGACATAAAAAAGACTATTACTGTAAAGGCACAAGGATTGATCCCGTCAGTCAGCCCCGCCCCGAATATGGCAAGCGGCCGGATATCTTTAAAGCGGCTGACCAGGTCTACCCCCGGGATTGCCCCTTCCTGCTTAGGCCCTGCTAAAGACGCGCTAATCAGACGCTCAAGATTGCCTTTTACATCGCCGGTGCCGTTTAGCAGATTCCCGTTAATAAAAAATACCGGCAACTCCAACGTAATATTCTTATTGTGTTTCTCTTTAAGCCCCAGCATGGAAGTGTAATTTTTAATATCCGCGATATCATGGTACTCTATCCGGATTTTACCTTTAAACTCTTTTTCTATCTCGGAGATAACTTCTTTTTTTACTTTAAGGCAGCGCTGGCAGGTCGGAGAATGAAAAACCGATAAAGTCAGCGGGTCATCTCCGTATGCGGGATTTAAGGCTATACCCAGCAACAGAAAAGAAACAGCGGCAAAAAATTGTAATTTTTTATTCTGCATCATTAAATATGGTGCTCTAAATGCTGATGGGGATGGATATGCACCGCGTCCTTATGCCTGTGTTTATGGATATGCATAAGGTTATTGCTGCGCAGTAATTCCTCATCCTTTAATAATTCTTCTACCGGCCCCGAGCGGGCTATTTTTTTCTCACGGCTTAAAATATAAGCCAGGTCAGCTATCTCTTCTACGATGTGCAAATCATGGGTAGCGGTAACCACTGTTTTGCCTTTTTCATTAGCCTCGATGATAATATCCATAATGTGCCGCGATGTCTGCGGGTCAAGGCCGGCTGTCGGCTCATCCAGGAGCAGGATATCGGGGTCAATCGCCAAAACCGTCGCGATGGAAACCTTGCGTTTTTCGCCCACGCTTAACTGGTGCGGCGAACGCTCCAGCAAATCGCCGATCCCGAGGCTGGCAATGACTTCGTCTACCCGCTTTTTCATTTTAACTCTATCTAAGCCCAGTTGTAAAGGGCCAAATAGGATATCTTCTTTTACCGTTGAACAAAAAAGCTGGATATCGGGATTTTGAAAGACCAAGCCGACCCTGCTTCTAAAGCGCCCGGAGAAATCCGCGTCATTCAAGGCAGCTTCATCGAGGAAGCGGCCAAATATTTCGACACTTCCGGCGTCGGGAAAAATAAGCCCGTCTAATAGCTGTAAAAGCGTGGACTTGCCTGAGCCGTTAGCGCCGAGAATGGCTATTTTCTGTCCCCCCGCAATATCCATATCTATGCCGCATAAAGCGGGATATTTATTAAGATAGGAAAAACGGACAGCGCGCAGCCTAAAGATCAAATCATCCATGGTTTAAATAGAGCGCTAAGGCCGATATTATCACGACCAGACAACCCCACGCCCAATCCTTAAAAGAAGTTTTAAATTCATCGGATAAAACCGGCTCGCCCGTATAGCCGCGGGAAAGCATAGCGCTGTAAACATCCTCATTCAACTTAAAAGAGCGCTGCCAGAGCGTAGCGATATTCCAGGCTACGATTGACTGGCCTTTACGGTAATGCATTGCCTCTCCTACGCGGCTTTTTATGCCCTGATAGGTATCTTGCACTATCTCTACAAAAAGGTAAATATACCGGTAAGACATCCCCAGGACCATGACAAAAACCTGCGGTACTTTAAAAATACGCAAAACCTTAAGCAGCTCAAAATGCCTTGTCGTCAGCCCCAACAGGATAATCAAGGACACGGAAGTTATCACCCTGGCTACAAACAACAGCGCGCTCGAGGCCCCCGGCCGCGTAATAACGGCCTTAAGCCCTAAAAAATTAAAACTCAAAAGCGCTTCGCCCGGGCTGATAAAGCTAAACAGCGCCGGTATGGCAATAAAAAGCGAGAAAAGCGGGATGAATATCCAGGTCCTTTTCAGGAAAAACCCCAGGTTAATTTTAGAAATCCAGGCCAGCAACAGGCAGAACAAGTATAAAAATACCAGGGAATAAATACTGCGCGTCATAAGCACCGTCAGGCAAAGCAATAAAAAAGTAACTGCCTTGACCCGGGGGTCCAGCGATTGTAAAAAGGCGCGGTAAGAGGCGTATTCTCCCGACAGGAATGACTCCCTGAAAAATGCGAGAGCGCCCCTGATTGAGCGCCCGATAAAATTATGCTTATTTAAAGCGCTGCGCATTATTAGAATCTATTGGTAATGCTGAATTTCCCGGGGCCTAAAAGTATCAAGGCGGCACAAACAGAGGCAATAACCAAAAGGTACTCAAATCCCCCCTGCGACAAAAAGAAACCTTTAGTAATATGTAGCTTTATTATAGCCACGATCGCCAGGACTAATAACAAAACCGCGCTTCCCCGCGTAAATAAACCCAGGACCAGGAATATCCCTCCGATGACTTCGGTATAGGCGGCTATATACGCCCAAACAAGCGGATAACTAAAACCCAGGCCTGAAAGAAACTCGGAAAAACCTTTAATGCCGGGGCCGCCGAATAACCCGAATGCCTTTTGTAAACCGTGGGCTGCAAACATAATCCCCAAACTGACCCTTAACACTAAAATCGCCAAATCAGCCATGTTTCACCTCCCTGTTATCAGGTTTTTTAGAATACCCAGCCTGTTTTTAAAACCGTAAGAGCGGTAGGCGCACATAATATAATGCAACAATATAGGTAAATAACCCCGCAGCTTGACCCCTAAAACTATACCGCAGGCTTTATTATTCGCCATGGGAATAATCAGCCCTAAATCTACGGGCCTGTATTTAACCAGGCCCTTACCGTGGATTGTCCGGATAATATTCCCGGCAGCGCACCTACCCTGCATTATAGCAAATTGCACCGCCATTCTTAAGAAATTATTTTTATAGGCAAAATACGCCGCGTCGCCCGCCGCAAAACAGGAAGCGTCAACACGCAGGTACTCATCCACCTTAATCCTGCCCTGGGTATTTTTTTCAACCTTTAGCTCCTGTATATAGTCAGCGCTCCTGACTCCCGCTGTCCAGACCAGCATCGGATGAGAAAAACCTCCGACCTTTTCAATACCACTATTGGTTAACACCTCTATATTCAATCTTTTAAGGTTGCCTAAGACATAATCCTTCATCCACTCCGGCAATGGCCCCAGGATGGAAGGGGCGCGCTCTACGATAACTACCCTTTTATTTATCTTTTTCCTGTTTAAATAAACCCTTAAATTCGTAGCCACCTCTATCCCCGTATAACCTCCCCCGACGATTAAATAAGCATCGTAATCTTTTTCATCTAAAGCCTGCCGTATGCGGGCGGCGTCTTCGGCATCGTCGAGCTTAAAAGCCCTTTGCTTTATTGCATCGTTACCGTAAAAGTTAGTCTCCGAGCCGCTGGCGATGACCAGGAAATCGTAATCTAATGTCAAGGCTGAAGTTGAAATTTCCTTTTTTACCAGGTCAACCGCGGTTACTTTATCTTTGATAAAATTAAAATTCTTTTTATTGCTTAAAGACGCCAGGTCCAGGGCCAGATACTTCGGGCTGACACCCCTGCCCAGGCAATCAGGAAGCATGGGCAGAAAACTGGATTTCTGTTTATCGTTTATGAGCGTAATCTCCAGCTCCCCACGCTTATTATAACTGCGTAGCCTGGAGAGGGCGCTCAGCCCGGCGAACCCTGCGCCGATAATGGTAATTTTTTTCATCGCAACCCGAGGATTAAGATACTGCTGGCCAGCATCTGTATGTTTATGGCCAGCTTAGACGAAGAAATCAACCTGATTTTGTCGGAATAATTATCCTTTAAAATAATGCCTGTCTTAAGCGCTAAAAAAATCAACGGGAAAGAAAAAACAGCGATAAAATTCAGGTATCCCAAATAGAGCCCTAGGCCGATTGAGCAGAAGCCTAAAAAAGCGATGAGATAATAAATAAGAAACGCTCTTTTAGGGCCGCATAGAGTGACCAGGTTATTTTTCCCCGCTTTCCTATCACCGGTAAAATCCGGTATTTCATTAGCGAAAAGGATAGCGGCACTGAAAAATCCCGCGGGCAGCGACAGGATAAAGCTTTTTAAATCGGGGAATATCCCGGTCTGGATAAAATATCCTCCCATAACGGTCGCCGGGCCAAAAAGTAAAAAAAGAAAAAACTCTCCCAGGTAATGGTAAGAAAAACTTAAAGGCCTGGCAGTGTATTGCCAGCTCAAAACAACGATTAAGAGGTAGATTAAAATAACGCCATAAGTTTTTAAGCTGGCGGATAAAAGAATGACGCAAAGAAATGCCAGGCCGGCGCATAATAATGCCGCTTTAAAATAAAATTTAGCGGGTAAGAGATTTTCCTGGATAAGTTTTGAGCCGCCGAAAAAGCCGTAGAACGTCCTATCCTGCCAGTCCGCGCCGCTCCTGGAATCAAAATAGTCATTAATAAGGTTAGCGCTCAGGTGCGTAAAGATAACGGCGGACAAACCGGCCAGAAAACCGGGGAGATTAAAATTTTTTCTGGCTATCAATGAGCCGAGGATAAACGGCAGGATACTTACGCTGATAAACGGTAATCTTAACGCGCGCGCGGTATGTTTAAGCATTATTTTAATTGCTTTGGGTTTAGGTATATGTTAACATAACTTTATGTTTTTGAAAATAAAAAATCGGGTTGAACGGGAATTAAGCTTATTTATCCGCGAGTTAAACCGCAACTACTCTTTAAGCAAGCTCTCTCCTGTCCTTTTTAGCAATATCAAAGAATTTATCTCCCGCAAAGGCAAAAGAATAAGGCCAATCCTTTTTTGCATCGGCTATCGCGGGTTCTCTAAGAATACGCCTCCCGGATTATACCGCAGCGCCCTCTCCTTAGAGCTCCTGCATGATTTTATGCTTGTCCACGACGATATAATCGATAAGTCCGATATGCGCCGGGGCGGGCCTTCCATGCACGTATTGCTGAATAAATATATACAGCGCGCAAAGAACCTTAAATTTAAGGGAGATGACCTGGCTATTGTTACGGGCGATGTGATGTACGCCATGGCGCTGGACGCGTTCCTGGCAATCAGGGAGAAACCTGAACGTAAAGAACTGGCTTTAAAAAAACTTATCTCGGCGGCGCTTCATACCGGCAGCGGCGAATTTATTGAACTGCTCTTGGGGACAAAACCGATAGAGAAAATAAGCAAAAAAGATATTTATAAGATCTACGCTTATAAGACCGCCAACTATACCTTTGCCTCCCCCCTGGCTATGGGGGCAATCCTGGCCGGAGCAAAAGAAACCCAGGTAAAAAAACTTTTTGGCTACGGGATGCTTCTCGGGCGCTCATTCCAGATTAAAGACGATATTATCGGGACCTTCGGCGAAAGGAAGAAAACCGGAAAATCCAATCTTACCGATATCAACGAGGCAAAAAGAACGCTGCTCATCTGGCATGCCTACAATCACTGCGATAGAAAAAGCAAGGCAGCGATAAAAAAAGTATTCTCCGGCAAGAGGGCGGGAAAAAAAGAATTACTTAAAATCCGCCGCTTATTATCCGCTACGGGCAGTTTAGATTATGCCCGGCGCGAAATAAAAAACCTGCTGCTTAAATCCGAACGCATAATACAATCGTTAAAGATGCGCAAGGAGTGCCGCGCCGCCCTGGTTAAATTTTCGCGCCAGATCCTCTCCGTTTAAATCTATCCTTGCCCTGATTAAAAATATTCCTGGTATACTTCCTTTACCCTGTTTATGCTTTTGAGGATAAAATTTTTGGCAGGCTGATGCAGCGGTAAAATTCCCGGGGGCTTGGTCTCCAGCGCTTCGCAGAGCATCCCCAGGCAGGTCAGGTAGGTTAAATACTTCTGCCCGGATAACTCCCTGTCTTTCTTGATTATGGAAACTATCTCCAGGTTAGTAATCCTTCCGAGCTTAACCGGTACGCCCAGGATATTCTCCAGGGTCTCGATAAAACCTTCTACCAAAACCGCCCGGCCGGCGATGACAAAATTATT
>JAQUAP010000003.1 GCA_028687205.1 Candidatus Omnitrophota bacterium | reverse complement strand
CCCGAGCCTCCTCCATGCAAAAGTGCTGGAGGTGAGGGAAATTTTTTCTCCTGGTTTAAAAGTAGTTTTTACCCAAATTGATTATGTGGTTGCGAATTTCCGCTTTCGAGTGGAAATTCATCCCGAGCGAAAGCGAGGGATTCAGGTTTTTCTTGGAGTGCCTTTACCGAGGGGGAAACACCCGTTCCCATTCCGAATACGGCAGTTAAGCCCCTCAGGGCCGATGGTAGTGTGTTCGTAAGGACATGTGAGAGTAGGTCGGTGCTCCTTAAATTTCGCCCGTTATTCTAAGTTTAGAGTGACGGGCGTTTTTTATTTATGGGCGAAATTTAAGGCCGTTTGGCCTACTCTCACGAAAGGGGTGTGGGGGAAGATTTCCCCCACGTCTGGGGGAGAACAGCGTTTCCATATAATAAGCTTACAGCGTTAGGAGGGGGCTTGCCCCCTCCTAACGAGTGAGAGTAGGTCGGTGCTCCCTTGTTTGTTAGATTCCGTCTCCTTCTGCGTCTATTAAGCCAGAAGGGAGAACCTTCAATCGTACCCCCTTGTAGCATAAATGGATAATGCACTTCTCCAACTAAGAAGGCGATGTGAGTCCAAGTCTCACCAAGGGGGTATCGAAAAGGGCGTGGTTAGGCCGGAGAAGCTAACCGCGCTCATAGTAAACCTTGACAATAGACATTATAAGAGGTATACTTCAATTAATCTTAGTTGGAGAGGAACATTTGTGCTACGAGGAAAAGGCGCTTGAGAAATCAGCGCCTTTTTTGTTGACAAGCTTATTGAGAGGGGTAGAATAAATCTATGCTTGAACATTATCGCCAACCCTTATTACCGAAAGAGAAATTCTTCCTGCGCCTGGCGCGCAATGTTATTATTTCTCTGCTCTTACTTGTAGCTACCATTTTGTTCGGAACTATTGTCTTTCATTTCGCGGAGAAACTTTCTTGGATCGACGCTTACCTTAATTCAGTGATGATTATGACTGGAGTGGGTACAGTGAGCAGCATCAATACCGCCTTTGGCAAGCTATTTACTGGAATTTATTCTATCCTCAGCACCTTTATCTTCTTCGCCATTCTAGCGATTATCGCTACCCCGATATTGCATAGATTGCTTCATAAATTCCATCTGGATATCAAGGATTAATTTTGTGCAGCGGGTCCTGTCGAGGGCACACTTCTCGCCACCCCGCTACCTTCGCAAATAAAACGGTTACAATTCCGGGGACATGAGACTTAATTACCGTAGATAAGCATGATGTCCCCACAATTTCTTGTATACATTTGGGTAAAACTTTTTAGATTGACAACAACCTTACCAGCGGTAAAATAAGCCTGATAATCTATAAAAGGAGTAAGCTATGAAAAATTTTATGCCTTTAGTTGCAATAAGTTTCATCGCTTTTGTTATTGCCGGCTGCGCAACGACAGAGCAGGTCTCAAGCGCCAAGATGTCAGGATTCTTAGGTGATTATTCGCAATTCCATACCGGCAGGAGCGGTCAGGCCAAATACGTATACCGGGACAAGAGCGTAGATTTTGCTAAGTATAATAAGGTCATCCTTGAGCCGATACAGCTCTGGGCTGCCGACAGCAGCGATTCTACTTTGAGTAATTTATCCAAGGAAGACCAGCAGTTATTAGTGGACTATCTTTATGTCTCGCTCTCCGACGCCCTGAAAAGAGATTATGTTATGGTCAATGAGCCCGGCCCTGATGTGATGCGCATCAAATGCGTCATAACCGAGGCCAAGGCCAGCAGCCCGGTCAAGGAGATACTTTCTACGGTTACGCCTTACGGCCTGGGGATCAGTTATGCCAAGAAGTTTACCCTGGGGACGCATAGCGGAGCAGGGGTAGTAGGGATTGAGGGAGAGGCATTAGATAGCCTTACCGGCAAGCGCCTGGCTGCCGTGGTTGACCGCAGGGCAAGCACAAAATCGCTCTCTAGCAGTTACACGCGTTGGGGCGATGTGCAGGATGCCTTTAACTTTTGGGCCCGCAGGATGCAGACTAACCTGGCGCTGCTTCGCGCGCATCAAGTGGATTAAATAAACAGAATTTAGCTGCTTCAGAGTCGCAATACAGAGGGACGGTTTCTGAAAAATAGAACCGTCCCTATTGTTTAAAAAGGAGGTTAAATGATTTCCTATATAGCGCCGAAATATAGAGAAACTGCTTTTAATTGCCCACATTGTGGAGCTTATTCAAACCAGGACTGGTGTTATTTTTCATACCGTTTAAACGGACTTAACGATTTTAGCAATCTTTTAGTTGCATTTTGTACTCATTGCGGTGAGTATTCCCTGTGGCATAAAGGTAAGATGATTTATCCGTGCAACGGAAACGCACCTTTACCTAATTCTGATTTACCAGTAGAAATTAAGGATGATTATGAGGAGGCCCGTTCAATTATCTCTTTATCTCCTAGGGGATCAGCAGCTCTTCTTAGGTTGGCAATACAAAAATTATGTAAGCATTTAGGTGAGGATGAGGGGAATATTAATACCGATATAGCAAATTTAGTAAAAAAGGGCTTGCCTCCAAAAGTTCAGAAATCACTCGATATTGTTAGAGTTGTTGGTAACAATGCAGTGCATCCTGGACAAATAGACTTAAAAGATGATAACGAAACTGCTGAAAAATTATTTGGTTTAGTTAATTTAATAGCCGAAGTAATGATCACACAACCAAAACATGTAGAAGACTTATATAATAAAACTATACCGCAAAGTCAAAAAGAAGCTATCGAGAAAAGAGATGGCAAAATATGATTGCGATATGCACCCTGATAATAGTTTCTACAGGAATGTGGGTTGGCATTTCTCTTATTAGGAATAAGAAATATAAATATGGAGTCCTAATACTAATAGGTTCTCTTGGGGTATTAGGTGGATTGGGTTTTTTAAATAATTTATCGGTTACTATAAATAATATTAAAAAAGAAATGGGAGATTTAAAAATAGAAGTTAAGCAAAGCCTTAGCTTAAAACAAGAGATTTCTACAACGGTTAATGCTATTACTAGAGTTGAAAAGGAAGTTGCTGGTATGCAAGAAGTCATAAGTAGTATTTATAAAAATATCAAAACTAATAAGTTCAAATCTGAAGATTTAGATAAAAAAGTAAAGGTATTCCCTAATTCTAGGAACCCAAATTTCTCAATTGTATTTTTCGAACTAGAAACAATTCCACTGGAGAATAGTATAGAATTATCTTGTAGGCAAGGAACAAGAAGCCCCAGTACACTAAAAATTATTAAAAAAAATATTGTAGCTTATGAAGTCGAGATTCCACCAAATAGATTCCTTCGTAGCGAAAATGATTTTTACAGCATTAGGTATATACCTGATGTAACTTCTAATCAAGAATTAGTGACCATAGAAGGTATGCAGTATAGCATAGTAGACAAAACCAAATATACGGTTAATTTCAATCCTAAAAAACAATAATTCTCCTTAAACTGCAAGAAACTATATAGAGCGTAGTTGATTCCGATAAATTAATCCCAAGCTCGAAAATGGCTTGGGATTTTTGGTTTTGCAGGATATAATATAAAACAATGAAAAAGCTATTACGGATTATAAGTATTTTAGTCATCCTTGCGGCAGCCGCAGTTCTCATCTTTCTGCCGAGGGATAGGATCGCTCTCTCCAAAGATGGCGTAAAGATACATTATTCCGTCTATGGCAGGGGTGAGCCGGCGCTGGTCTTTGTGCATGGCTGGTGCGGCAGCCGCGCAGTATGGTATAAACAGATACCGTATTTTGCTAAAAAATACAAGGTAGTGGCTTTGGACCTGGCTGGCTACGGCAGGTCCGGCTGCCAAAGAAAGGCCTATACCCAGGAAGCCTTTGGCGAGGATGTCGCTGCAGTGGTGAATGCAGAAAAAGCCGATAAAGTCATCCTTATCGGCCACTCCATGTCCGGCACGATAATATTAGAAGCAAACCGGCTGCTTAAAGGAAGAGTAGCCGGCCTTATCGCTATTGATACCCTGGAAAATTTTGAGGATTTTCCGGCGACCCCGGAACAGTTCAAGCAATACATTGATCCTTTGAAAGAGGATTTCGTGAAGAACTCCGCGCCCTTTATGCGCGGGATGTTCAATAAGAACGCCGATCCCAAACTGATTAAGCGGGTTATTAGGAATGTTTCCCGCTGTAATCCGGCAATCGCTATCAGCACTATTGAATGTTATTTTAATACTCCGATACCCCCGCTTTTAGCTGACGTAAAAGCTCCCTTATGGTGCCTGAATTCCGACATGTGGACGAATTATCCGGATATCAACAGCAAATACCTGAAGTCATACCATTTAAGAGTGATGCGTGGCGTGGGGCATTTCCTGATGGTTGAGGAGCCTGATGAGTTCAACCGGCAATTGGAGGATATTATCAACCGGATCAAAACTAAAGATTAGTATTGCTTAAAAATTCGCCCTCTATCCTATTTCTAGAACAGAGGGCGTTTTATTTGTAAGCTGCAGATATTATTTTTTAAATTTTAACCCCGGGAAATTATCGTCCAGATACTTCTGTGCGTCAATAGCGGTTTTGGGCGCTTCATTAGCGCGGTAGCACTTTATTTTTAACGTTATATTAGGCCGTACAATATTCTGCGGGCCTAAGAAAGTGTCTGGCGATCTTTTTTGCTTTGAGTAACCGCGGGGAATATCTTCCAACAGGCACATCTCCGATTCGTCGGATTTAGTCAATACCTCAAAATGAGTGTACCCTTTGGTTAGCGTGATTTCGCAGGCGCGCTGCATCGCTAACTTTTCCGCTTCGGCCGGTTCCATATAAGCATTACCGCAGAAATTAACGCTATAGCCTGATTTTGAGATAGGCTCGCTCGAAAACGTCCTCTTTTCGCTTTGTATCATAAAGCCCGAACATCCGCTTAACAACAGAAAACTACCTGCTAAGGCAATATAAAGAATTTTCATAATTTTCCTCCCTGCTATATTTATACTCTTATTTATGAAATCCGTCCACTTATTTTTTGCGCTTTGTCCTGGCTTCTCCCCGCGCGAAAATAGTTTGGGATTTTTGCTTGACAGAGGTATAATAAGACAAAAAGGAGGGGATATGGGGACATTGCTGGGGTTAGTAGTATTGGTTCTGGATATCGTGGCCATCGTGGATTTAATGAAAAGCGCCAAAGAGACCGGGAAAAAAATCCTCTGGGTCATTCTCATTCTTATTCTTCCTCTTATCGGTATGATCCTTTATTTCCTGCTCGGTAGGAAAAAATAACAGGAGGTGGGTAAATGGCTAAGTTTTTCATGTATGGGAAATATTCCAAGGAGGCAATGGAAGGTATCTCCGCCGACAGGACCAAGAAGGCGCTTGATGTTATAGCCAGGGCTGGCGGCACAGTTAATTCCATGTACGCGCTGCTCGGGAAATATGACATCGTGCTGATTACGGATTTCCCCGGAGTCGCCGAAGTGATGAAGGCCTCGATCGGGTTGGCTAAAGTAACAGGCATCTCCTTTACCAGTTTTTCCGCGATTACCATAGAGGAATTTGATAAGATTATGGCCTAAGACAAAAAAGGAGGAAGAAATGATGACTTGGGGATTATTTGGGCAGATAGCCTTGTTGATAATTATCTTTGTTGTTGCCAAGACTATTATGAAATGCATCCACGATAGTTGCTGCACTAAGTGCAAGAAATAGCTGAAATTAGCAGCGTAAATCAAAGGGCTGGATTTAATCATCCAGCCCTGTTTTTTTATATAGGAATTGAGATTTTTCATTTTGGGGCTATAATATAATCTATGCAATATACCCGGGGAACGGGGCTGAATCTCCTGAAAATATTATAAAGAAAACACGAGGAGGAAAAGAATGAAAGCTTTTGCCATCGGTTTAATTTTCCTGATTGCGGTAGGCATCCTGTCGGGTATAGGGATATTACTTTTTCCTTTGGTTATCGTTTTGAGTATATTCTTACAGATTATACTTGCCCTGTTTTTTGTCATCTTTTCCATCTGGCTTTTGGGAAAATTGATTATTTTTTCCTGGGAAAAGGTTTTTAAGGTATAATTAAATAAAGGAGGTTATAAATGAGAAAAATATTCGCTTTATTATTTATAGTGGCATTTGCCAGCGGGTGCGCTACGATGGATTACCTGTTTACCGAGCAAAAAGATCCGGCTAAATCTGTCTGGCCGGAGCAAAACCATAGAAAATGGTATCGCTACCATCCGGAGATGCTGTCAAGCGGGGAAGAGGCAGCGGGAACCTTAAAAAATCTCCAAGAGAATTTTGTTGAATTTAGCGCCGGGCAGCATTTCAAGGCATTCGATCTGGATAAATATGGCTTGCGCACAAAATGGGAGTGGACCGAGACCACGGAGACTACCCAATACGTTCCGAACAGCGGAGGGTATTTCGTCGGTTGGAATTATGTGCCATACTATGGCGGGAGCTATCAGCCACGCACCTATACTAACCAGTATCGAGGGGCGTTTGTGATTCCTTTTGCCGAGGTCTACTTATTAGAAGTTTATCATTACCCTTATTTAAATCTTCCCTACAAATGGGGCCTGGCGGTTTATCTGGATAACAAAAAACCTCTTTATCTGCGTACCCCTGATGAGAAAACAGTGAGACAGTTGGCTAATGCTATTGCTACCTTGAGTAAGGAGCAGGGCCGTAGCCTAAGGCCTGAGTTATATAATCTTGCGGTTTTACCGCTAAAACCAGAACAGTCAGCAGAGCTTGCGCTCCAGCCGGGAACCGGCCTTTTGATTTATGATGTAGCTATAGGTAGCACTGCGGAAAAGGTTGGTTTGCGTTTTCTGGATGTAATTTTGGAAGTAGACAGTAAGCCTGTAAAAGATGTTAATGAATTAGTTGCCCTAGCCAAGAATAAGAAAAGCGTAAACTTAAAAATCTTGCGCAGGGAAAAGATCACCGACGCCGCGGGAAAGATAAGCATGCAAAAGACAGAATTGTTTTTCCCTCTAAATCTTGACCAATAGAAAACCGGGGATCGTTTCCCGATAAAATCCCAAGCCCTAAAAGGGCTTGGGATTTTTGGTTTAGAGGGGTATAATTAAAACAAAAGCGGAAGGAGGCGCAAGATGACGCTATTAATTAAGATCATCGGGACTTTAGTAACGGGTATGGGGATTATCATACTTTGCAATCCGCACGCAGCCAGAAGGATGATGGCTTTCTGGAGGCAGGGAAAGAATATTTATATAGGCGGCTCGCTCAGGCTTTTATTGGGGGCTCTTTTTTTATATTACGCGCCCCGGGCAAGGGTGCCGCAGGTGCTCTCTGTGCTGGGAGTTTTGGCGCTTTTAGGCGGCCTGCTTATCTTTATTTTGGGGCCGGAAAAAGTCAGGGTAATGCTTGACTGGTGGGATAAACAGCCGGAGAATAGGTTACGCTTGCTTAGCTTACTAATTATTGCCTTCGGTATTTTACTTCTCTATGCGGCATAGCAAAAGGAGCCAGGTATGAAAAAGGCCAGGGTTATATTTTTTATTTTAAGCTTACTTATCTTGGGCGCTGTTTTTTCCTGCGCCTTCGCAGCCGACGCCGCGGAGCAGGGCCCGTTAGCGCAGGATTTTAGCCAGAAAGCTATGGATGAATTTAAAACCATAAACGATACCCAGCTGGATTACGCGGCAGTCAGCTCTAAGGTAGATGATTACGCGCAAAAATTTGCCGGCATCCTGCTTGATGCGGGCCTGGACGCAAAAACAGCCGCGATGATTATGCAACAGGCAGCGGTTTGGTATGGAAAAGCCTTAAAGGACCTTTTCAACGGTAACCCGTATAACTCCATTATTCAGGATTACTCGGCTAAAATCGCGGATTTATTCAGCCAACAGCATCTCAAGCTGGATACCCAGTCAAAAATAGTTGATATGGGCAGCGATAACCTGGAATCGCTCAATACCCTCTTTCAGAGAGTGGAGGGTAGAGGGGATGTAGATTACTAAAGCGTATGAAAAAGAAAAAGGTTGAATGCCATAAATGCAAGGCCCAGGAAAAATGCTGCCGGCTGGGCGCGTGGGTGGATTTAGAGGAGGCCAAGAAAATACTTGCCCTGGGTATAAAGGGCGGGGATTTTTTTCACCTTGAAAAAGATGACAATTTTCCTTCCGGATACAAGGTCGGCACAAGCATTGAGGATGAACCCTGCGTTTTTATAACCCGCGATGGCCTCTGCGCTATCCATAAAATAGATTATAATTTAAAGCCGAGCACCTGTAAGGAATTCCCTTACGAAGACGGGAGGCTTGCGCCTATTGCCAAATACCTGTGCGTTACCGTGAAGGCAAGGAGTAAAAAGAAAAAATTAAAACGGCTTTCTATGCTCCTTATGCTTGCATTTTGCTTAGGGATTAGCGCAGCAGGAGCCTACGCCGGCGAGCGTATCCTTTACTCCATAAAGCCGATAGGCGGACAGGCCGAATACAGCGACCAGGGAATAGTGCAGCTGGACGGTAAAGAAGCTAAGCTGGTCATTTTTAAGACCAGCACTTTTATCCTTGGGGATACGGAAAAGATTTATTATGACCCCGCGACTTTCCTGCCTTTCAAGGTAGAGCGTTTTGTCCAGAGTTGGCTCGGCAAGGAGCATATTGTTGAAGAATATGACCAGCAGAAATATACCATGACCCTGAAAAAATTTAAAGACGGCAAACTCATCAGCAGTGAAGTCTTCCCGGCTGACGGCCCGATACATAACGCCGTAACCCTGCCGTTCTACCTGCGCCTTATCCGCCAGCCTCCCATAGGATGGCATTTTAAATTCAGGCTACCCAATGTTTTTGAGGTCGTCCTGGATTCTGTTGTCAGGTTGCGTATTGAAGGCCGGACTTACCGCGCCTACCATTTTGCGAGTGTCCCTAAAAACTTTGAAATCTGGATTGACAGCGTAGAGCCCTTTATACCGATTAAAATAAAGGGTATGGGCGGTTTGAGCTATACACTCTCTTTAGATGAATATAGCCGGGAGTAAATTTTCTTATGAAGCTAAAAACCATTAAGCGGGTATTCATCCGGCTCTTTAAGTATAATGCCACTCCGCACGGCATTGCCCTGGGCGTGGCCATCGGCGTTTGTATCGCGGTCCTGCCGGTTTATGGGCTGCATACCATCCTGATGATCCTGGCGGCTATCCTTGTCCGCTCCACCAACAAGATAGCGATATTCATCGGTACCAATATTTCGCTTCCTCCCACGCTCCCGTTTATTACCTGGGGAGGTTATGAGCTGGGGAGGTCTATTTTAAAGAATAATAATTATCCGGCTTTAAGCTGGTCATATTTTCGCCACCTGAATTTTCATACGCTTAAGGATTTCTACTATCCTTTATTTGTCGGAAGTTTTTTTATGGGGCTTATCCTGGCTGTCCTCTTTTACCTGGTTACTTTTTTTGTGGTTGCCCATTGGGGCAAGGGGCATAAAAAATGAACGAAAATCCGCAGGCCACGATCAGAAAATTCCAACCAGGAGACAGGGAAGATGTGCGCAGGATATGCTGCAGCTCCGCGTTCCTGGGGAGCCCCAGCTCTCTGTTTTTTGAGGGCGATGAAATATTCGCTGATGCCATAACGCTTTATTTTACCGATTATGAGCCGGAATCCTGCTTCGTGGCGGAATACCAGGGTAAGGTTGTCGGTTATATTATCGGTGCCAAGGATGTAAGCCGCGCCAGGCGCAAGGATATTTTATTTAAGCTTCTTAAGAAAGCCATAACCTCCGCGGTATTATTCAAGCCAAGAAATATGCTCTTTATCTGGCATTGCCTGGTAAGTTTACTTAAAGGAGAATTCTCTGAACCTGATTTTTCCAGGGATTATCCTGCGACCTTGCATATCAACATCCAGGAGGGTTTTCGCGGTTCGGACATCGGCACCGGCCTTATTGCTGCTTACCTGAAGTATCTTAAGGAGGAAGGTGTGCGCGGGGTGCATCTTGCCACCCTCTCTGAGCGGGCAGGCAATTTTTTCACCCAGCAGGGCTTTGACCTTCTTTATAAGGGCAGGCGTACATATTTACGCTATGTCCTGTATCAGGAGCTGCCGCTCTACATTTACGGTAAGCGCCTGGTATAACAAAAAACCCCGAACACTTTCGGGGTTTTCTTGTAGGTGATAGGCCTAATAGCTTGCGCTATCGACCAACCTCCTTGTTTAGAGTAAACGCATAAAGAAGTATGCAATATCCCGGGTAAATGTCAAGGGTAAATCAGGTCTTTTGGGAAAGCGTTTTCAGGATTACGTTTTTTTTAAGTTGACAGTGAGGTTGGGGAGAGTAGAATAAAGGAAAAGATGCTTGCCAAGATCTCCTTTGAATATCCTGTAACAGGGACACTCCGCGTTAAACTCAGCGGAAACTGGCAGATTCACGCCGCGCTTCCCGCGGAAAATGAGGTCATTTCAGAGCTTGCCAGCCATAAAGAAGTCACAGAGATTACTTTTGACGCTTCAGGGGTAGACGGCTGGGGCAGCGGCCTGGTCTCGTTTTTATTCCACCTTATCCGGGATTGTGAACGTAAAAATATCCAGGTTAGCCATCAAGGCCTGCCGCAGGGAGTAGAGAAGCTGCTTACGCTTGCCTTAAGGGTGCATACGCGGCTTATCCCGCAGAAGGTTACGCATGCGCCGTTCCTGGAAAGGGTAGGCGATAAAGCATTGCAGGTTGGCGCTAGCGCGCTTACGCTGCTTGATTTTTTAGGCGAACTTACGGTTGCTTTCGGCCGCCTGATTAGCGGCAAAGCTTATTTTCGCCGCGATGAATTCATCACCATTGTCCAGAAGTGCGGGGCTAATGCCCTCTGGCTGGTTTCTTTAATCAGTGTTTTGGTCGGCATTATTCTCGCTTTTATCGGGGCCATCCAGCTTAAATTATTCGGCGCGCAGATTTTTGTCGCGGATATCGTCGGCATTGCCATGATCCGCGTGATGGGGGCGGTGATGACGGGTATTATTATGTCCGGCCGCACTGGGGCTTCTTTTGCCGCGGAGCTCGGGCTGATGCAGGTAAACGAGGAGATTGACGCCTTGAAAACACTGGGCATCTCCCCGGTTGAATTCCTGGTGATGCCCCGCGTTTTAGCGCTGGTGATTATGATGCCGCTTTTAACGCTCTACGCGGATTTTATGGGTATCGCCGGAGGATTTTTCATCAGTACCAGCGTGCTTGACCTTAATCCGGTAGAATACTGGCAGCATACCCAGTCAGCGGTGCGCCTGGCCAATCTTTGGGTCGGGCTTACGCACAGTTTTGTTTTTGGCATTATTATCGCGGTTTCCGGCTGCCTGCGCGGGATTAAGTGCGCCAGGAGCGCGGAGGCCTTGGGAGAGGCGACTACTTCGGCGGTAGTGAGCGCCATCACCAGTATTGTGATTGCTACCGCCATTATTACCTTTATCTGCCAGGTCTTAGGAGTCTAAATAAATGGAAGCAAACGTAAAACCGGTTATTACAGTGCGCAACCTTGATTTAAGCTATGATGATTACGCGGTAATGAATAATCTTAATTTCAGCGTAAAAAAGGGAGAGATTTTTATCGTCATGGGCGGCAGCGGTTGCGGCAAGAGCACCCTGCTGAAAGTCTTAATCGGGCTTAAGGAGCCGGAAAAAGGGGAAGTCCTTTACGACGGAATAAATTTTTGGGAACAGGATGAGCCAACGCAGCAGAAGATAATGCGCCGATTCGGCGTCCTTTACCAGGGCGGCGCCCTGTGGAGCTCTTTTACCCTGGGAGAGAATATAGCCCTTCCTTTACAACTTTATTCAGCTTTATCCCCGGCGCAGATAAAAGAAGTCGTGGAATTAAAGCTGGCTTTAGTCGGGCTCTCCGGTTATGCTGACTTTTATCCCTCAGAGATAAGCGGAGGGATGTGTAAAAGGGCAGCCCTGGCGCGGGCGATCGCGCTTGACCCGGATATTATCTTTTTTGACGAGCCTTCAGCCGGGCTTGACCCACTAAGTGCGCGCATGCTTGACGATTTAATCCTGCAATTAAAAGATACCCTGGGCGCTACGATTGTGGTAGTCACGCATGAGTTGGCCAGCATTTTTGCCGTAGGGGATAATGCCGCGCTGCTTGATACCGAGACTAAGAGCGTGATTGCCATCGGCAGCCCTAAGGACTTATTAGCTAATTCCAGTGACCCGCGAGTTATCCAGTTTTTGACCCGAGGAGAGAGGCAGGCTACGCCTGCAGGTAAGGAGTTTAAGCTATGATGAGAAAAGCAAATAAAACAATGATTGGCGCGTTTGTGGTAGGCGCGGTGGTCTTATTACTGATAGCGGTAGTCGTCTTTGGCTCAGGCGCGCTTTTCAGGCAGTCAGACAAGTATGTTTTATTTTTTAACGGTTCGGTAAAAGGCCTTTCTGTGGGAGCGCCGGTAATCTTCAGGGGGGTGAAAATCGGCAATGTCAACAGTATCAACTTAGTTTATAACCCGGAGACCAAAGAAGTGCTCATCCCGGTAGTCGTTGATATTGAGTTATCGCGCGTAATGGGTCTGCCTGAAAAGCCGGGTTATGCTGATTACCTGATGTTGATTAGGCAGGGCCTGCGGGGAAAGCTTGAGATAAAAAACTTTATTACCGGCCAGCTGATGATCGCGTTTGACTTTTATCCGGATAAGCCGATAAAATTATATGGTATCATCAAAAACTATCCGGAACTGCCCGCGCTGCCCATATCGCCGGACATCTTTGAAGTCATGGACGATATCCCGATCAAAGAGATTACCACGAATTTAGAGCAGGTGGTCGCCGGGATCAACAGGCTGGTCAATTCCGAAGGCATCATTGAAATGCGTAAGGCTATTAAAGAGGTCACTAATTTAGCGCGCTCTTTTAATTTATTTATAGAGTATATTGAGCAGCACCCGGAGGCTTTTTTAAAAGGAAAGCCCGTTTCCAAAGGAGAATAAGATGAGAAAGATTAATTTTTTATCCTGCGCGGCGCTGGTTTTATTTGCCTTAATCTTAAACGGATGCGTAGCTGTTTCAGGCAGCCCTAACCCCCGCTTTTACATGCCTGCTCCCATAAGCCAGCAAGAAACAGTCCAGGCAATCGATGTTCCCTTAGGGACCATTATCGCTGTAGGACCGATCTGGATCCCGGGATACCTTGACCGGCCGCAGATTGTGACTAGAGATAAGCATGGGAATTTTCACTTTGCTCAGTTTGACCGCTGGGCAGAACCCCTGGATTCGGCCCTGGCCCGCCTGATTAACGAGAACCTCGCTAGGTTACTTCCGGCGGCGAGCATTCAATTGTTTCCCTGCAGCTTTGCTATACCGCTGGATTATCAGGTAATTTTAGAGATTGTTAAGTTAGATAGCGAACTGGATAAAGATATGAACCTTACCGCGCAGTGGTCGATTATCAATGCTAAAAGCAGGAAGCTGCTCTTGACCAAGAGGTCGCAGTTTATTCAGCCGATCAATCCGCATGATTATTACGGTTTGACCCAGGCGCTCAATACCGCCTGCGCGGCGTTAAGCCGCGAGATTGCCGGTAAGTTGGCAGAATTCGCCAATCAGCCTAAAATACAAGAGGGCGTTAAATAGAGCAGATAATTATTAATCCGCCCTAAACAAGGAGGAGAAATGAACGAGAAGACCGTGGGTGTAGTAAGGGCAGTTTTGTGGGGTTTGGGGATAGTGCTTCTTCTGGCAGCGGCATTTGATGTTACAACGGTCCCGGACAACCAGATGATTTTTCTGGCGTTGGCATGTTTTGTGGTTTCCTGCGTAGTCAAGAGAATAGCTAAGGCCGGCGGCACCTGCTGTAAATAAGGCATACCGCTAAGCCATTAAAGTATTAGTAACCTGTATTTCCTGTCTAAATAAGGAGGCTAAAGTGGCCAGGAATATTGCGCTGGTCGCCTTTTTTTTATTTTTTATCAACCTGTTAGTAAAAGGAGCCTGCGGTATGGATGAGAAGATCGTAGTTTTGGAGACAGATCAGGGGGATATAGAGATTAAACTTATGCCTGAAACAGCGCCCAAGGCCTGTGAAAACTTTACGCAGCTGGTTGAGAAGGGTTATTATAACGGGTTGATTTTTCACCGGGTGATTAAAGGCTTTATGATCCAGGGAGGAGATCCCACTGGCACCGGCGCAGGCGGAGAATCTATCTGGGGAAAACCTTTCGCGGACGAAGTAAGCTCAGACGTCAAATTTGATCAACGCGGTATCCTGGCCATGGCCAATGCCGGTCCAAATACGAACGGCAGCCAGTTTTTTATCACCACGGCCGCTTGCCCCTGGTTGAATATGCGCCATACTATTTTCGGCAAAGTGATTAAAGGTTATGAGGCGGTGGAAAAAATAGAAAACACGCCTACTAATGCATCTGACCGTCCGCTCACCGAGCAAAAAATAATCAAGGCCCATTTGAAGGAAGGATAAAATATATGAAGAAGTTGATTTGCATAAGCGCCGCGGTTTTTTACGGAGTATTTCTATCATTCGTTATTTTCGCGCAGGCCGGGGAGCTTCCTCCCATTGAGCCTTTCAGCAATAAGGACCGCGTTCTGGTCCTTGCGCCCCATCCGGATGATGAAAATATCGGCTGCGGCGGGGTAATCCAGCGGGCAGTTAAATCCGGCGCCAAAGTCAAAATTATATACCTGACTAACGGCGACCATAACGAATTCGCCTTTATCGTTTTCAAGAAAAGATTAATCATATTTAATTCCGAATTCGTGGCTATGGGCAAGGTGAGGGAAGAGGAAGCCAAGAAGGCGATGAAGATACTGGGGGTAGACGAGAGCAACCTTATTTTTCTGGGCTATCCTGATTATGGCACCAATAATATGTTTTTCTCGGCCTGGGAGACCAACGCGCCTTTTAAGGATATGCTTACTCGGCAGTCTTATGTCCCTTATAAAGAAGCCCCTTCTTACGGCGCCCCTTATAAATCCGAGCAGATACTGTTTGATCTAAAGTCTATCCTCCTTGATTATAAACCCACTAAAATCTTTGTTTCGCATCCGGCTGATGTCAACGGCGACCACTGGGCGTATTATTGTTTCCTGCAGATTGCCCTGCAAGACCTGAAAAAAGAAATTCCTGAGCCTAAATTGTATGTATATTTTGTGCATGGCCCGGGCTGGCCTTCTCCGCGGCATTACCATCCTGAGCTGGGGCTTGAGCCATCCGCAAAACATTTTCCGGACGCGTTAATCAACTGGTCTACTTTTAAGTTGACCGAGGATGAAATAGATAAAAAATATCAGGCGATGCTCAGCTACCGCAGCCAGACCTGCGTAAGCGCCTTTTACCTTTTATCCTTTGTGCGCCAGAATGAGTTGTTCGGGGATTACCCCACCATCACCCTGAACAGGCAAAAGTCTACTCTCCTTAAAGGAGGGGATGCTTTTAATAGCGATAAAAGAGTCAGCTATGCGGTAGTGGACGATTATTTATGGGTGCGCGTAAGAAAACCTCAGGAGTTAAGGTACAGGTTATTTTTCCGGTTTTATTTTTTCGGCTACAATGACGACGTCCTTTTTAATAAAATGCCGAATATCGGCGTGCGCACCAAAAAAGACAGGGTAGTGGTAGAGGATATGAACCTGAAGAAGAGGCTGGACCCCCAGGGTACCTCCGCGCAGTTAAGCGGGGAATATTTTACCTTAAAAGTGCCGCTTAAGCTTTTGGGGGAACCGGATTTTCTTTTGACCTGCGTAATCACGGATAAGACCTTCCTGCCGTTAGATTCGGCAGGCTTTCGTAAGGTCAGGATCCTGGAAGAAAAATAGATTTAAATTTGTTTATTCAAGGATTATCTGGTATACTTTATAAAAGGTGACCAATATGGAATTTAAAGAGATAAAGAAGGAAGTCAAGGACCTAGGTTGCGAAACCTTGCGTACGGATTCCGATAATTTTTTTGAAGCGGTAGTTATCAAGGAAGAGCTGGCCAAACTCCACGAAAGATTAAAGAATTTTTTCGGGGAACCCGCTTTTCCTTCTAAAGAAAAATTATCTTTTCAGGCGCAGGAGACGATCAAGGGTTTTGGCGGCATCATGCCCGGCCAGACCCTCTATTTTAAGAACGAGGGCAGGGATTCCACCTTTGCCATGATTTGGCCCTGGCAGGACGGAAGGCATACCACGATTAAAATTATCCGCAAATAAAAAAGGTCTTTATGCAAGGTATCAAATTCGATTTCAATAATATGTTCAGTGCTAATGTAGGTACTCTGCATGGCGTTGAGGATAAGGATATTGCCGAGATTAGTGCTGGCCTGCAGAATGCCGACGCGCATCTTAAAAAAATACTCGCCAATCCCCGCAACAGGATAAAATTAGGCCTGGAATGGGCAAACCTGCCTTATCAGGATGCTAAAACAATCAAAGAAATACAGAAGTTAGGTAATGAAATTGCCAAAAAATTTGATAATGTCATTTTCTTAGGCATCGGTGGCTCATATTTAGGCCTCAAAGCCGCGCAGGATGCGCTCGCGCCTGCCTACTTCAATGAATTCAAGGAAGTAAGAAAGGATAAGCCGCGCGTTTATTTTGAAGGGAATAATCTTGACCCGGATACCTTAAGCGTGCTTTTAAAAAATCTTAAACCCCGTAAGACCTGCGTGGTGGTTATCTCAAAATCCGGCGAGACTACCGAGACCAAAGCCGCCCTGATTGTGGTTGAAAACTGGCTGAAGAAATCAGCCGGTAAAAAATACGGCCGCCAGATTATCGCCATTACCGACCCCGAGAGTGGCGCGCTGCGCAAGAAAATTAAGCTTGAGCAGGCAAATGACCCTTTAAGTTTTCGTTCCCTGCCTTTATTAAAAGGGGTGGGCGGCAGGTATTCCGAGTTTAATATGGGTCTTTTACACCTGGCTATCTTAGGCATAGCGATAAAAGATGTTTTGAGCGGCGCTAAAGATATGGCCGTAAAATGCAGCCGCGCGCATTACGCTGAAAATCCCGCCTATATGTACGCGCTGCTACATTATCTTCTTTACCGCAAGAAAAATAAACCTATCGCCGTAATCATGCCGTTCTCTGAAACTCTAAAATCCTGCGCCGACTGGTATGTACAGTTGTTAGCCGAAAGTTTAGGGAAAAAATATAGCCGTAAGATTAAAGCCGGCGCAGACGGCAGCGAGGAATGGCTGAGTGATAAGGCTGCTATTACCAATACCGGCAGGACGCCTGTTTCCTGCCGCGGTACCACCGACCTGCATTCCGTACAGCAGAATAATATTGAAGGCGAAAATAATAAAGTCGTGACTTTCATCAGGATAGAAAAATTCAGCCGTGAAATAAAGATACCGGGTACAGCCGACATACTTTCAGGCAAGAGTTTTGCGGAGTTGCTTAAACTTGCCCAGGAAGCTACGGAATGGGCCCTGGTCAGGTCAGCGCGGCCAAACTGCACGGTTACCCTGTCGCAGGTTTCTCCTTATAACTGGGGAGCGCTTTTATTTTTCTTTGAAATGGCCACCGCCTTTGAAGGCGAGTTGCTTAATATAAACGCTTTTGACCAGCCCGGAGTAGAAGGCTACAAGAATTATATGTATTATAAATTAGGCAAGCCCGGCATCTCCCAGGACATCGCCAACGAAATCAAAAATCACCCTCTTGTCAAAAATACCAAGTATATTCTTTAATGACCCTGCCAGGCTTGTCCGCTCAGGTTCGATTTTCCCGCCTTTGGCGGTCGGCAATGCTCTTGCGGATTTTCGGCGGTTAACTGAACTCGCACCTCGTGCTCTCACTCGGCGCTCAAACACCAGCGCCGTCCCGAGATTGCCAGCCTCTCGGCTGGCCTCGGGATACCCGAAAATCCTCAAGCTCCATTGCCTAAAATCGAATTCGCGTCCAAGCCTGGCAGGGTCATTTTATAGACAGCTTGATGTCCTTTAGCGGATGGCTTGGCTTGGTTCCGGAGCGCACGTGAGTTTTTTGCGCGGGCAGGGTTGCCCGCTATAAGACTCCTGGCAGAGCGCAAAAAACTGGGCGAGCGAAGATTTTCCTCAGCTTAAGGAAAATCGAGCGGTGTGCGGAGGAACAAGACAAGGCAGCCGCGTAAGATAATTAAATATGCTAAAAATCGGTAACTTAAAATTAGAGTCAAATCTTATCCTCGCTCCTATGGCTGGTGTAAGCGATTTGCCTTTCCGCATGCTTAACCGTCAATTCGGCGCCGAGCTGGCTTTTGTGGAGATGATTAATTGTCGTTCAATAAGCTATAAAAGCAAAAGGACGCAAAGTATGCTCAGTTCAGGCCCTAAGGATAGGCCTTTAGGCGTACAGTTGTTAGGGTGCGAAGAGAAATTTATTTTAAAAGCTTTGGATATGCTTAAAAATTATAAGTTTGAGTTGTTGGACTTTAACGCTGCCTGCCCGGCAAAGAAAGTTGTCCGGCGTGAGGAAGGCGCCGGGCTGCTTAAAGAACCGGAAAAGCTGAAGAAATTGCTTAAATTGGTTGTTAAAAACTCCGCCGTGCCGGTGACAGTAAAAATCCGCACCGGCTGGGATAAAGAGAGTGTTAATGCCAGGGAAGTTGCGCTTTATGCGCAGGATGCCGGCGCAGCCGGCCTGTTTATCCACGGCAGGACCAAGGCTCAAGGATATAGCGGCGCTGTGGATTATGCAGCGATACGGGAAGTGAAAAAGGCTTTAGCTATTCCGGTGATTGCCAGCGGAGATATACTTTCGGCGCAGTTAGCCAAAAAAATGCTTGATGAAACGCATTGTGACGGCCTGGCTATCGCGCGTGGCGCATTTGGGAACCCCTGGATATTTAAAACAATAAAAGAATTTTTAAAGACAGGTAGGATAATCCCTCAACCCGCTAAAGACACAGTCATTAGCATTATGCTGGAGCATTTAGCCGCTTCCATAGGTTTTTACGGGGAGAGGAATGGGGTGGTTATCTTCCGTAAGTTCTTCGGCTGGTACACCAGGGGCTTTCGCAGAATCCGCCCTTTAAGGGAAAAATCCTCCCGCGCCAGGACTAAAGAGGAGATGCAAGAGATAATTAACCGGTCATTATGAATTTAATCGACTTCGGCTTTCAAAATTCAAACCTTTTCAGGAGAGTTTAGAGTTTGAAATATCTGGGGTAAAAGGAGAAAATGTTTATGCAGTACAACCACGCTTTATTTTTGAATCCTTATATTGAGAAGAATGCTACTAACACAATGATGCTTTTCCCTCCGACCGGGCTTGAATATGTGGCAACAAGTGCCAAGGCAGTAGCCCGGAAAGTCACGCTTTTGGATTTGCGTTATGAGCGCGAACTTTCCGATACAGATACGCTTAAGTCCTTTATCAAGGAAAATAATATAGATATCATTTGCGTAGGTATTGGCTGGGACCGTCAATACGAAGAAATATGCCAGTTTCTCAACGCGATGCCGGATGATATTCTGCTGGTAGTCGGCGGATACAAAGCAACAGAAAAAGTAGAAGAGCTTTTTAAGATTTGCCCCTTAATTGATATTATTGTAAGAGGCGAAGGCGAGGAGAGTATACAGGAGATCCTGCGCGGAGTTGATTACAAAGATATTTTAGGTATTTCTTACCGGCGTGACGGAGAAATAACCCATAATCCAAACCGGCCTCTTCCTGATGTTAATTTGTTGACTAATCCCGACCGTTCCTTACGGCATAATGATTATTCTTTGACAGTAAACGGGATAAGAATAAAAAGCTGGGAATTTGACGCGGTTTTAAGCGCGCGAGGGTGCCCTTTTAACTGTAAATTCTGCACCTTTAGCCTGAACCCTCTTGGCCAAAAGAGAAATTATGCAGCGCGTAGCGTTGATTCCGTAATTGAGGAAATTAGTGGCCTTAAGGCAAACATCATTATGTTTAGCGACGATAATCTTTTTACCGACCCCAAGCGTGCCGAGGAAATCTGCGACCAGCTTATTGCCAGAAAAATAAAAAAGCGTTTTTTCGCGCAGGCGCGTATTGATATTGCGCGCTATCCAAGGTTGCTGGAGAAAATGGTTAAGGCCGGTTTTAAGGCCCTGCTTGTTGGTATTGAGTCTCCGCATGACTGGATACTCAAGCAGTTGGATAAAGGCTTTGACCAGGATACAATAAGAAAATCTTTTGAGGTCCTCAGGAAGTACCCTTTCTTTTATAGCGGCTATTTTATTTATGGGAACATAGGAGAAAATGAGAGCGAGATGCTTTACATCGCTCAATTTGCCAAGGAGATAGGAGTGGATGCCATTACCTGCAATAAGCTGCGCATTGAAAAATTTTCTGCTTTAAGAGAACTCGCGGAAAAAACTCCCGGTTATCATGTGACAGGCAGAGGCGAGCTCTATTCCGATAAATATAGCCACGCTGCGCTAAAAAAAATAGGCAGAAAGATAAAGTTCTCATTTTATACCCCTGGCCGGTATGTGAAAATAATTTGGAAGAATATTTTTATAGTGAAGTTCTTTACCTTTAAGGAATTTGTTCACATTCTTCTTGCGGCTCCTGCCGTCCTCATAAGCGTATTCACCAGAGAGCATAAACGCGGAAGGCTCGCCAATTCCCTTAAAAGGACGTTTATAAGCAATAAGGAGTAATCACATAAGGAGAAGGTAATAAACAAAAAAGCCCCGAAATTCTGGGGTTTTTTTGTAGGTGATAGGCCTTTTAGCTTTCGCTATCTGCCTATACCTCCTTTTCGCAGAGCACCTCTACATCTCTCTCTGCATAATAAGTATGCCATATAATAATATAGAATTCAAGTAGGGACGGTTCTCAACTCGAAGCTAAAGTGTCCCCAAATAGGGGACACTTTAAGATTGGCTTGAGAACCGTCCCTGATTTATAGTATAATAACTAAACATGAATACCCCGCAGGCTACGCCTATCCAATATCTAAAGGGTATCGGGCCAAAGAGGGCTAAGGTCTTTAGCCAAGCCGGTATAAATACCGTAGAGGACTTACTTTACTATTTCCCGCGGCGTTATGAAGACCGCACTAATTTTGTGCCGGTCTCCGGATTAAAGCTGGGTGAGATTCAGACGATTAAGGCGAAAGTCCTTAGCCTCGGCCAGCATGATTCCTGGCGCAGGCGCAGCTTTAATATCACTGAAGTAGCCGTAGGGGATAATACCGGAAAGGTCTCCTGTGTCTGGTTTAACCAGCCTTACCTGAAAAGTTATTTTAAGCCGGGGACAGAAGTTATATTGTATGGAAAAGTTGAGCTCTACGGCTCAAAGCTCCAGATGAGTAACCCGGAGTTTGAAATCATTAGCGATGAAGACGATGTAGGCTACAGCCTTGGCCGCCTCGTGCCGGTTTATTCTCTGCCCGAAGGCCTTACCCAGAGGAGTCTGCGCCGGCTGATTAAAAATGTCTTAGACAAGTATCTTGTCAGGATTAGCGATGCCCTGCCTTATGATATAAGGCAGAGGAACAACCTGCTTAATTTAGCTAAGAGCCTATTGAATATACATTTTCCGGAGAGCCCGGATTTACAGAAAGAGGCCTATACGCGGCTCAGCTTTGAAGAGTTTTTTCTCTTCCAGTTGCCGATTATCCTGCGTAAGCTAAAGAGGAAGGAAAAGAAGGGCATAGCGCATAAGATAGACGGAGAATTGCTCAAAGGTTTTATCTCGCGGCTGCCTTTCCAATTTACCGCTGCCCAGGAAAAAGTCATCGCGGAGATAAAGGCGGATATGGCCTCAAACCGGCCGATGCAGCGCCTTTTACAGGGGGATGTGGGTTCAGGTAAGACAGTCGTCGCCGTCGCCGCCAGCCTGATGGCTATCCAAGGGGGTTACCAGGTTGCCTTTATGGTGCCGACAGAGATACTCGCCTGGCAGCATTTTGCCAAGCTCAAAAGCGAAAAACAATTAAATCTAAAGTTACTCACCAGCAGCTTAGCGCAAAAAGAAAAAGAAAAGATTTACCGGGAGATAAAAACAGGAAAAATAGACCTGGTTATCGGGACCCATGCCTTACTGGAAGAAAACGTGCAGTTTAAAAATCTGGGCCTCGTCATCATTGACGAGCAGCATAAATTCGGCGTTGGCCAGCGCGCGCTCCTGCCGGCCAAAGGAGTAAATCCGGATATCTTGATTATGACCGCGACGCCCATCCCCCGGACATTAGCCATTACCCTTTACGGAGATCTGGATGTTTCTATTATCAATGAACTTCCTCCGGGAAGGCAGGCAATCAAGACCGTTCTTTTTGAACAGGCAAAGAGGACAGAGGCTTATCAATTAGCCAAACAGGAATTAAAGTTAAAGAGGCAGGTTTATATTATTTATCCGGTAATTGAGGAGTCATATGCACTGGATATTTCCGGCGCCAAGAAAATGTATGCTGAGTTAAAGGCAGGCGAGTTCAAAGATTTCCGGCTCGGCCTTATCCATGGCAGGTTAAAGCAGGAAGAGCAGGATGAAGTGATGCTCAAGTTTAAATCCGGCAAAATCGATGTCTTAATTTCCACTACCGTTTTAGAAGTAGGTATTGATATAGCGAATGCTACCTGTATGATTATTGAGCATGCCGAACGTTTTGGCCTGAGCCAGCTGCACCAGCTGCGCGGCCGCGTGGGCAGGGGAAGTGCGGCGTCGGTTTGCTGCCTGATTTCAGATGCCCAGACTAATGAGGCTAAAGCCCGCCTTGCTGCTTTAGTCAGGCATAGCGACGGTTTTAAAATCGCGGAAGAGGATTTGCGTATCCGGGGGCCGGGTGAATTTTTCGGCAGGGAACAGCACGGTTTAAGCGAGCTCAAGATTGCCAATCCCCTGACGCAGATGCAGTTATTAAAGCGGGCCAGGGAAGAGGCAGTAAGGCTGCTTAAGTTTGATACGCGCTTAGAAAGCCGGCAGAATATCCTGCTCAAAGAGAAGATGTTGCGGCGTTTCCCGGGCTATGAAAGATTTATTCACGCGGGTTGATAGTCCTTGTGATAATTAAAGCGTAGCTATATAATGTATCAAACTTAAAATGAGTAAAAAACGCGTAGTCATAACCGGTTTAGGTATAATCTCCAGCCTGGGAGTTGGCAAGGCTGCTTTTACTGAAAATATCTTTCAAGGTGTCTCGGGGATAAAGCCGATCGCTACCTTTGATACCGCGCTTTTCAGCGCTAAAAGCGCCGGGGAGGCCAGGGATTTTTCTCCGGAAGCAATTTTAGGGCCAAAGGGCCTGCGCACTTTAGACCGCAGTATAAAATTAGTCGCCTCGGCTACTAAATTAGCCCTGGAAGACAGCTGCCTTGAGATAACTGAAAGCAATTCCCGGGATGTAGGCGTAGCCATAGGCACGACCCTGGGCAGCGTAGCCAGTATCAGCGATTTTGACCGCGAGGCGCTCAAAGAAGGCCCGCGCTATGTGAATCCCGCGCTTTTTCCCAATACCGTGATTAATTCTCCGGCCAGCCAGGTCTCCATAAAATTTAATATCAAAGGTTTTAATGTCACTATCTCTACGGGTTTTTCCGCCAGTTTAGACGCGCTCAATTACGGCGTAGACGCCTTAAGGTTTGGACGGGCAAAAATCGTGCTTGGCGGAGGGGTGGAAGAGTTTTGCATCCAGACTTTTTTAGGCTTTTATAAAAGCGGCTGCCTAAGCGGCCCCGGAGCTGTAATTTTGGGAGAAGGTTCCGGTATTATCGTATTGGAAGAATTGGATTCGGCTTTAGCGCGCAAGGCAAAAATTTACGCTGAGGTTTTGGGTTTTGGCTCCGCGCTGCAGGATTTCAAGAAGTCAATGCGCTTAAGCCTGGAAGAGGCAGGGCTCGCAGCGGAGAAAATTGATTATATCAACAGCGCGGCGAATTCAAGCGCGGAATTCAGCGCAAGGGAAGCAAAAGCAATAGAGGAATTATTTGGTAAGAAAGCAGGAGCTCTTCCGGTAAGTTCGATTAAGCCCCTGGCCGGCGAATCTTTTAGCGCTTCGGGAAGCTTACAAGTTGCTGCGGCAATCAGCGCGATAGAAAGGCAAAAAGTGCCTCCGAGTATGCTCAACCAGGCTCAAAGCCCTATGGTTGAGCATGTTTTAATCAATACCGGCGGAAAAAGCGGCGTTAATTCCAGCTTGATAATTTCAAAATTTAAGGGATACTAGATATATGCTGTTTAAGGATAAGGTAGCGATAGTAACCGGCGGCTCAAGGGGCATAGGCCGGTCGCTGGTTTTAATGCTGGCTGAGGAAGGCGCGGATGTCGCCTTTACTTATGCCAAAAGCGTCCAGGAGGCAGAGGCTCTAAGCGCGCAGGTAAAGCAGTCAGGCCGCCGCGCCTTAGCCTTGCAAATGGATGCGGCTGATTTTGATAAAGCCAAAGAATTGATTGAAGAAGTAAAAGCTGGGTTGGGAAGGTTAGATCTACTGGTCAACAACGCCGGCATTATCAAGGATAAGGCCCTGATGATGATGACCAAAGAAGACTGGCTGAGCGTCATTGATACGAATTTAAACGGCACCTTTAATGTTACGCGCAACGCCATCGTGACTTTCTTAAAACAGAAAAGCGGCGCAATCGTCAACATTACTTCTGTCAGCGGCGTAGCCGGGATGAGCCGCCAGACTAATTACGCTGCTTCCAAGGCCGGGATTATCGGTTTTACCAAGTCCCTGGCCAGGGAAGTCGCTCCTTATAATATCAGGGTAAACGCGGTTGCCCCGGGTTTTATTGAGACAGATATGCTTGCGGGGTTAAAGGAAGAATTCAAAGAGGAGTTAAAGAAAAGAATCCCTTTGTCCAGGTTAGGCAGGGTTGAAGATGTCGCGGGGGCAGTCAAATTTTTATTAAGCGACGCGGCGGGTTTTATCACCGGGCAGACCATTATTGTTGACGGCGGATTATTTATCCAATAAAAGAGGGGGAGAATTAAGATGCCAGATTTAGAAAACGAAATAAGGAATATGATCGCGGAGATCGTTGAAAAAGACCCAAGCGAAGTTACTCCGGACGCCAAATTTTTTGAGGAGCTGGGGATGGATTCGATGATGGCCCTTGAGATCATGGCCGGGATGGAAAAAAAATATAAAATCACGATACCGGAAGAAAAGCTTACTAAATTGACTACCTTAAGAGAGACGGTTGCCGTAGCCAAAGAATACCTGGAAAAAACCAATGCTTAATATTGAAGAGATACAGAAGATCCTGCCGCAAAAATTTCCTTTCCTGATGCTTGACCGAGTCTTGGAACTGGAGCCCGGCAAGAAAATTACAGCGCTCAAGAATGTATCCATTAATGAAGGCTTTTTCGCCGGGCATTTTCCGGATATGCCGGTTATGCCGGGAGCCTTAATCATTGAGGCTATGGCGCAGGCCGCGATTATCATGTTTTATTCCCCGGAAAAAAATCCCGCCGATAAGAAAACGGCTTATTATCTGGGCGCGGTCAAAGTGAGGTTCCTGCATCCGGTAAGCGTGGGCGACCAGTTAAAAATCACGGTAGAGCCCATTAAGGTGATCTCCGGCGCGGGATTAGTTAAAGCTAAGGCAGAAGTTGGGGATAAAGAAGTGGCCAGCGGAGAATTAAGTTTTAGCGTCCAACATGGATAAGCGCGTTGTCATAACCGGAGTGGGGGTCGTATCCTCCATAGGGATAGGTAAAGATAATTTCTGGAGCGCTTTAATCGCGGGAAAATCCGGGATCAGCCGCATCACTTCCTTTGATACCTCTGCCTATCCTACGCATTACGGCGGAGAAATCAAGGATTTTAAACCCGAAGATTTTTTAGATAAAAAGAAAGCTAACCAGCTAGGCCGGGCCTCGCTCCTGGCAATAGCCGCGGCAAAACTTGGCCTCAGCGATGCCGGAATTAAATTAGCTGAGCTTAATCCAGATAAGACAGGCGTAGTCATCGGCACGACCATGGGAGAATCCCAGGTGCTTGAGAAATTAAATGACGCCTGGGTGAAAAATGGGGTGGAGGCAATAGACCCGCAATTAATCCCCCGCTACCCGGCTAATGTGCTTTCTTTAAATGTAGCGGAAGAATTACGTTTAGCAGGCCCGAACTTAGTCATTCCCAATGCCTGCGCTGCCGGCAATTACGCCATTGGTTATGCCTGCGACCTTATCCAGATGGATAAAGCGGAAGTTATGCTGGCTGGAGGCACGGATGCCTTTTCCAGGATTGCTTTCTTAGGTTTTAACCGCTTGCTTGCCGTAGCCCCCGAGATGTGCCGGCCGTTTGATAAAAACAGAAAAGGGATGCTGGTGGGAGAAGGCGCCGGGATTGTTGTTTTGGAGCCCCTTGAGGCAGCCTTAAAAAGGCAGGCGTCTATTTACGCTGAAGTAGCGGGCTATGGCTTAAGCTGCGATGCCCATCATATGACCGCGCCTTTCGCTGATGGGATCAAAGAGGCGATTGAGAAGGCGCTTTACGCCAGTAAAATTGGCGCGCAAAGCGTGGATTATTTTAATGCCCATGGCACAGGCACCCCGGCTAACGACCGGGAAGAGTGCCTGGCAATCAAAAAAGTATTCGGCGATTATTATAAGAAATTACCGGTAAGTTCGATTAAGTCCATGCTCGGCCATACTATGGGAGCGGCTTCGGCAATCGAGGCAGTCGCCTGCGCCCTGAGCGTGAAGAATGACATCATCCCTCCCACGATTAACTATCTAACTCCTGACCCGGAATGTGATATTGATTGTGTACCGAATGCAGCGCGCCGGGTTAAAGTAGATGTTGCCCTGAACAGCGCCTCTGCCTTTGGCGGGAATAATGCCTGCCTGGTGCTTAAGAAGTTTCCTCTAAATTAACCTTTCCTTTTTTCTTCTCGATTTGCCTCAGGACAGGGTCCATGTTTTTCGGCTCGATTAAGGGCTTGGCCAGCCTGATGAGCGCGTTAAGCAGCGGGTTAAATATTTTTACGTAGATATCCAGGGGGATTAACTTGGCTCCCAGCCTTACCTTAGGGTGGTAATCGCTGAACCCCGGCTGATAGACTTTGAGACCATGCGTTATGCACCATTCGATATTATGGCAGAAGGTAGTATAATAAAGGTGGTACTTATGCGCTACGTTGTAATCAAAGCCGATGAATTTATCGATAAACGTCCCGTCTTTGATTAAACATAAATTAAAGGCGACGATTTTTTCCCCATCGTAAGTAATAAAGTATTTGGCTACTCCCGGCATATTTTTGCCGATATCCAGGAAGAATTTTTTGGTGAGGGTTTCAAAATGCACGTCCGCGTCGTTAAAATTATCCAGGTAGAGCCTGTAGATAGTGTCGATTATATCGCTTACATCTTCGCGCGGCTCGGTCCTAAGCTGGGCGAGTTCCGCGGAGCGGCGCAGTTTTTTCTTTAAGTCTTTACGGGTGTTTTTCCCCAGGCCTTTAATATATTCTTCCAGGCAAGCGGCTTGGATAGTCAGCGCGGTGGTCGGCAGGGTTTCGAGTTTAAGGAATTTTTTCTGTTTTAGGTATGCGGCTAATTTGCGGTATTGCGGCGGAAGGTTATAGAATGCCAGCGCCGCTATTTTTTCTTCTTTAGAGAAGGCCTCTAATTTTTCCAGGGCTTTACCTAAAACAACGTCAAATTCTTCATCAGGGGACAGGCCCATCGAGAATCCTTCGGTAGTCGGAGAACCCGGGAAGAGCACTTTCATTCTTAGCCAGCGGTTAAACCTGCCGGCCAGTTTACGCAAGGGGCCAGGCAGGAGCATAGCTAGGGAAAAGTCCACGCTAAAGAAGGGGAGGATGAAAACGATAGTATCGTTACGTTTTCCCAGGAGGTACCCGAAAGAAAATTCTTCCGCGCCGCCTTCTTCCAGGTTTTTCAGGTAGCCGTAGCTTTCAATCAGGCCTTTGCCGAAAAGATTATCCCAATCCTGCGCAGGGATAGCGCTTATCCTTTTAACGATGGAAAATTTTAATCCCGTGTGCGTTCCTTCCATAGTGCAGTAGTATAACAAAAAGCGGCAGTCGGCACAATTAAAAATTTAACTTTGGTTATTTTATGCTATAATATCTACCATTTATGGAAACTGCGAATTCCCAAAAATTCAATTTTTTTCTTAAAGGTAACTCCGCTAAGGCCGTTCTGTTAATCCACGGCATTACCGGCACGCCTTCGGAGATGAATTATCTGGGCAAAGCCCTGAATAAGGCCGGCTTTAGCGTGCTTTGCAATGCCCTGCCCAAACATTGCGGGAGCCTGGCTGAGTTGAGGCGCGTTACCTGGCAGGAGATAGCCGAGGCCTGCGCCAAAGACCTGGAAGGCCTTAAAAAACAGTATGCCGATGTCGCTGTAGGCGGCTTATCCATGGGCGCCCTGATGGCTATCCACCTTGCCTATAAGTATCCTTCCTTAGTTTCCAAGATCATTGCTTTGGCGCCGACCATTGTCTATGACGGCTGGGCAGTCCCGAAGAGTAAAATATGCATGGATGTTTTATGGCATGTGCCTTTTATCCGGAACAGGTTTAACGTAAGAGAGAGCTGGCCTTACGGGTTAAAGAATGAGCTGCTCAGGGCAGGCTTCGAGAGGTTTTATCGTAACGCTAAAGCAGCGGATGATGACGACAGGATAGTGATCTTTGGCAGTCCGTTCTTCCCGATGAGCTGCCTTTATCAGCATTACCTGCTCACGAAAGTGGTTAAGCGGGAATTCTCCGGCGTGCGTGCGCCCATTCTTATTCTCCACGCCAGGGATGACGATATGACCAGCCCTAAAAACGCGCAATATGTATACGAGCATATTGCCTCTCCCGACAAACACCTGGTGATACTTGATGACAGTTATCATATGATAACGATTGATAAGCAAAAAAACAAAGTCGCCGAAGAGTTGATTAAGTTCCTAAGTTAGCCCCGTAAAATAACCTAAGATGGAATACGACGCGATTATAATCGGTGCGGGTAGCGGAGGCTTAGCCGCCGGATTGAAGCTTTCTTGCTGCGGTAAAAAGGTGCTGTTTATCGAGAAGCAACCTGGCGCGGGAGGCTTTGCCACCGGTTTTAAACGCAAAGGTTTTAGTTTTGAATCTTCTTTGCATTGCGTAGACGCCCTGGATAAAGAGGGAGAGGTAAGGAAGCATCTTGAAGCATTCGGCGTAGCGGAAAAAGTTGAGTTTATCGCCTTAAAAGATTTTATGCGCGTTATTTATCCGGAACATGATTTTATCGCGGATTTTAACCGCGCTCACCTGGTAGATTACCTGCTTGCGGCGTTTCCCGGAGAAGAAAAGGGGATAAAGAAGCTTTTCAGCGAATTTGACAGGTTCTACCGGCAGTTTAAAAAATTTTCTTCTTCACCGCTTCCTTACTGGTTATTGATGTTGCTTAGCCCCTTTATCTATCCGGCGATCGTAAAAGCGGCGTGTTTGACCGCCGGCCAGATGATTGACAGGCGCCTTAAAGATAAAAAATTAAGAGCGCTGATTACCGATATCTGGCGGTATATGGGGTTACCGCCTTCTAAGCTCTCCGCGCTTTATTTTTTAATTGTTTTTACGGGTTTCTATTATGACTCCACGGTTTACATCAAAGGCGGGTACCAGGCACTTTTTCAGGCGATTGCCGAACGGATAAAGGAAAAAGGCGGGGTTTTTAAATTTAATACTAGCGTAGCCAAGATTGTTACCGCGAAGGGCAGGGCGGTAAGCGCGGTAGTCACGGAGAGCGGTGAAACCTATAAAGCAAAGTCCGTGATTTCTAACGCCAATATTTTAGATACGCTCAGCGTGATGCTTGATGATGAAACCTTAAAGAATAAATACCGCGCCCGCCTTTCAGCAATGGAAAAATCCGTTTCCGCTTTTCAAGTCTACCTGGGTTTAAAACTACCGGCTAAAAGCCTGGGGATGGACCACTTTATGTTTTCCATCAATACCGCCTATGACCAGGATGCCAATTATAATTATTCGCTTTCCGGCGATTACGAACATTGCCCGCTGATTTTAGTTGACCACGCGCAGCTTGACCCGGGGCTGGCGCCGGATGGAAAGGGGAGCCTTTTAATCATGACCCTGGATAATTACGCTAATTGGGCTGATTTAGGCGCGGAGGAATACAGGCAAAAGAAGGCGCAGGTGGCGCAAAAATTTATTCAGCGGGCTGAAAAGCTCCTGCCCGGATTGAGCGCTAATATTGAAGTTATGGAAGCAGCGACCCCGCGGACAATGCAGCGCTACGGCATTTCACCGGAAGGCGCGATTTACGGGTTTGCCCAGCTGCCCAGCCAGTCTGTGATCAGCCGGCCAGCGCAGCAAACAGGCATTAAAGGGCTTTTTCTTGCCGGGGCCTGGACCAGGCCGGGCGCAGGAGCCCACGCTTGTTTTGTTTCCGGCATAGAAGCTGCGGATTTAACCCTGGCTTACCTGAAGTATTGTTAGCGCTATGAGGATAACTACCGGTAAATATAAGGGCAGGGTTTTAAAGCTGCCTAAAGGTATACGCCCGACGCAGAATAAGGTAAGGAAGGCTTTATTTGATATTCTGGGCGATATCGAAGGGCTCTCTTTCCTGGAGCTGTTTGCCGGTTCAGGCAGCGTTGGTTTTGAGGCCCTCTCCCGCGGAGCGGGTTTTTTGGCCCTGGTAGAAACTAACCCTGATTGCCTGGCAGCCATCAAGCAGAATATCGAGCTGCTTAAAAATCCGCAGTGCGCCGTCTACCCCCAGGATGCCCAGCGGGCCATTGAGAATTTCCATAAGAGCCGTAAAAGCTTTGATATCATCTTCTTAGACCCTCCATATTACCAGGATTTGGTAAAAAAAACCTTGCAAACCCTGGAGGCTTATGATATATTATCGCCTTACGGTTTAGTCATAGCGCAGCATTTTAAGCGCGAAAACCTCCCAGGTTCCCTGGGAGTTTTAAGTTTATTCAGGCAGTATAAATATTCCCAAACCCTGCTTTCTTTATACAGGAAAAAGGAGCCTTAACCCATGTGCCAGGCGGCAATCTACCCCGGGACATTTGACCCGGTAACTTACGGCCATATTGACCTGATCAAGAGGGCGCAGGAGATTTTTTCTGAAGTGATTGTGGCGGTAGCCGCTAATCCGCAAAAAAAGCCGCTCTTTCCGGTTAAGGAAAGAGTAGCGATGCTTAAAAAAGCTACTGCTGATTTAAAAGGGGTTGAGGTTGTTGATTTCGACGGGCTGGTGGTGGATTACGCGCACAAGCGTAAGGCCAAGGTCTTGATCAGGGGCCTGCGCATGCTTTCGGATTTTGAATACGAATTTCAGATGGCCCTGACTAACCGCAAGCTTTCTGCCGACGTAGAAACCATTTTTCTTATGCCCCACGAGTCTTACAGTTATTTATCTTCTAAGCTTTTGAAGGAGGCAGCTTCTTTAGGGGCGGATTTATCCAGCTTTGTCCCGGATTTTGTGGAAAAAGCGCTTAAGGAAAAGTTGCGCTAGCCGACCGGTGAAAATAGATACAAGACAAATACCCGATGAGGGGTTAACGCTCACCGAAGAGTTCAGTTCCGCGGAGTTGGATTTGGATACCGAGATTATCAAATTCTGCGGCGCAATAAAGGCTAAGGCAGTTATCTCCAAGAGCTATGACGCCATCGGCGTAAAGTTGAGCTTGAACGCGCCGATGCTCATGAGTTGCAGCCGTTGCCTGCAGGAGCTTAATACCGGTTTTAGCCGGCAGATAGAGCTGCACTACGCGGTTGATAAACTGGAACCCATCATTGACCTGGACCCGGATATCCGGGAAGAAATAATTTTAAGTTATCCGATAAATCCTTTATGCAGCGATGCTTGTAAAGGTTTATGCCCCAGGTGCGGGTGTAATTTAAACGAAGGAGGATGTAACTGTGGCTCTACCTAAAAGAAGGCATTCTAAGGCGCGCGGCCGAAGGCGGCGCACACATTGGAAGGTCCAGGCAGGCAATCTTAGCCCCTGCCCGCAATGTAAACAGCCGAAATTAGTGCATCGGGTTTGCCCTGTTTGCGGTTACTACAAAGGTAAACAGGTCATTGAGATTAAGATAAAAGAGAAGAAGAAAAGGAAGTAAATAAACGATGAAAATAGTCGTTGATGCCATGGGCGGGGATTACGCGCCCAATGTAGTCATCCAGGGTACGCTGGAAGCGGTTAAGGAATATGGCGCCGAGGTTATTTTAACCGGGGACGAAACAAAAATAAACCCCCTGCTTAAAAAAGCAAGATATTCCGGTTCCAATATCAGCGTAGTGCATGCCCCTGAAACAATCGAGATGTGTGAGCCTGCCGCCTTAAGCGTGCGCAGGAAAAGGAAATCTTCCATTGTTGTCGGCATAAACCTCGTAAAAGAAGGTAAGGCCGAAGCTTTTTTTAGCGCCGGAAACACGGGGGCAGTTGTCTGCGCCGCGACTTTGGGCTTAGGGCTTATCCCCGGAGTAGAGCGCCCGGGCATCGCGATTATCACTCCTACCTTAAAAGGCATATCTTTGATTATTGACGTTGGCGCCAACATTGACCCGAAGCCGACACAACTTCTGCAATACGCGATCATGGGGGATGTTTACTGCCGGACTATTTTAAATAAAACCAACCCTTCCATAGGGCTGTTGAATATAGGCGAAGAAGAGGCCAAGGGCCCCGGATTTATGCGCGAGACGCATGAATTACTGCAGACGAGCGAGCTTAATTTTATCGGCAATGTTGAAGGCAAGGATTTCTTATCCGGCAAGGCCGATATCATTGTCTGTGACGGTTTTGTAGGCAATGTCGCGCTGAAGGTTTTGGAGAGCGCGGCCGGCGCGATGCAGGTGTTTTTAAAGCGGCATCTATTAAGCAATCCTTTGGGTAAAATAGGGTTGCTTTTTCTTTTACCGAGCTTAAAGCGGTTTAAAAAAGAGCTGGATTATGCCGAATACGGCGGCGCTCCTTTACTGGGAGTTAACGGCGTAACGATAATCGGCCATGGCCGCTCTAATATCCGGGCGATCAAGAATGCCATCAGGGTAGCCAAGGAAGAGATCGAGCGCAAGTTTAATGAAAAGATTATCGAGGCAATCGGCAAGAGGCAATCCCTGCCGGACCGGCAGGTCGGCCCTTCGGGAGAAGTCCAGGCTAAGGAGTGATATGCGTAAAGTAGGTATAGTCGGAGTAGGGGAGTATCTGCCGCAAAGAGTCTTGACCAACGCGGATTTAGAGAAGATAGTGGATACCTCTGATGAATGGATTACTACCCGCACCGGCATAAAAGAACGCCGGCTCGCTTCCGCTAACGAAGCTACTTCGGATTTGGCTATAAAAGCAGCCAGGGAGGCATTAGTGAACGCGCATTTAAATCCCGAAGAGCTGGATTTAATTATTATCGCGAGCATCACTCCCGATATGCAGTTTCCTTCGGTTGCCTCCATTGTCCAGAATGCCCTCTCCGCTAAAAATGCCATTGCTTTTGATATCTCCGCTGCCTGCGCCGGGTTTGTCTACGCCCTTTCCATTGCCCAGCAATTTATCGGCCTGGGCACCTGCAAGAACGCGCTGGTTGTCGGCGCGGAAAAGCTTTCTTCGGTTACTGATTGGCAGGACAGGAATACCTGTGTTTTATTCGGCGACGGGGCAGGCGCCTGCGTCTTAAAAGAGGTCAAATCAGGAGGCATAATTTCTACTTACCTTGGCTGCGACGGTTCAAAGACCGGGCTATTAAATCTTCCTGCCGGAGGGAGCCGCCTGCCGGCATCGCATGAAACAGTAGACGCCCGCCAGCATTTTCTTAAAATGCAGGGGAATGAACTGTTTAAGATCGCCGTCAAGACCATGACTGACGCGGCAGAGAAGGTTTTAAAAGAGGCGGGCCTGGATTTTGCCGATGTGGATTTGATCATCCCGCACCAGGCGAATTCACGGATTATTATGGCGGTCGGCAAGAGATTGGGCCTAGCTGAAGATAAAATTTTCCTTAACATAGAGAAGTACGGGAATATGTCCAGCGCCTCCACGGCTACGGCTTTAGTTGAGGCGGTAAAAGAGGGCAGGATTAAAAAGGGAGACATTGTTCTTTTGGATTCTTTCGGCGCGGGCCTGGTCTGGGGAGCCTGTGTGATTAAATGGTAGCTTATCTTTTTAGCGGCCAGGGCAGCCAGTATGTGGGGATGGGAAAAGATTTATACGCAAGTTTTCCGGAGTCCCGCGCAATATTTGACCGAGCGCAGGCGTTACTGGATTTTGACCTGAAGCAAATCTGTTTTGCGGGCCCCGAAGAGCAATTGAAGGTAACCCGCATATCCCAACCGGCGATTGTTACCGTAAGTATTGCTGCTTATGAGGCTTTTAAAGCTAAAAATAAAATTACTCCCGGCTATATGGCGGGTTTAAGCCTAGGCGAGTATAGCGCCCTGATTGCCAGCGGCAGCCTGACTTTTGAGGACGGCATCCGCTTAATCAAAACAAGGGGCGAGCTGATGGATGCGGCAGCTAAGAAATACCCCGGAAAGATGGCTGCTGTCATAGATTTAACGGTTGATAAAGTCAAAGAGATTTGCGCTGCGAGCTCTGCCGAGATCGCTAATTTAAATTGCCCGGGGCAGATTGTGATTAGCGGTAAAAGCGAAGCGATAGATAAAGCCATTGCCTTGTGCGATGCGGCCGGCGCCAAAAGGGTAATCCCCCTCGAAGTAAGCGGTGCGTTCCATTCCTCGCTTATGGCCGAAGCAGCGCAGGGGCTTAAGCAAGCGCTGGATAAAACCAATATCTTAGCGCCTGCTGTGCCGGTAATCAGCAATTATACGGCTTTACCCCAGGATAGACCCGAACAGATTCGGGAAAATCTGGTTCAGCAGGTGCGTTCTGCGGTAAAATGGGAAGATGCGATGCGTTTTATCCTGGCAAAAGGAATTACGCAGTTTTACGAATTCGGCCCGGGTAAAGTCCTGAAAGGCCTTATGCGTAAGATTGACCCGGCAGCACAGGTAGTGAATATAGAGAAGAAAACAGACCTTGAGCGTGTGTAGGGAGGAGAAATGAAGCTTAAAGATAAGGTAGCTTTGGTTACCGGCGCAGCAAGGGGCATAGGCCAGACGATCGCCATGACCTTTGCCAGGGAAGGCGCGGATATCGTAGTGGCAGATGTCAACCTGGAAGTAGCCCAAAAAACCTGCGCGGATATAGAGGTATTGGGCAGGAAGGCCCTGGCTTTGGAGATGGATGTCACGGATTACGCCAAAGTAGAAGAAGGAATGAACAAAATTCTTGACAAATTCGGAAAGGTTGATATATTAGTTAACAACGCTGGGATTACCAAGGACAATCTTATCTTAAGAATGTCCCAACCCGACTGGGATGCGGTAATCAACGTGAACCTTAAAGGCACGTTTAACTGCATCAAAGCGGCTTGCCGGCCGATGATCAAGCAGAGAAGCGGCAGGATTATCAGTATCGCTTCCATTATCGGCCTGATGGGAAACGCGGGGCAGGCCAATTACGCCGCCTCGAAAGCGGGGATCATCGCTCTTACAAAGACCGTAGCTAAAGAATTGGCAAGCCGCAATGTTAATGCCAATGCAGTAGCTCCCGGATTCATCCAGACCGAAATGACAGCCTCGCTTCCCGAAGCCGTAAAAGCTAAGATGATGGAAGCAATACCATTGGCTAAATTAGGTACGCCCCAGGATGTGGCAAACGTCTGTTTATTCCTGGCGAGCGACGAAGCAAGTTACATCACCGGGCAGGTAATTACTGTTGACGGCGGCATGGTTATGTAGGTAAGTATTCTAACAAGGAGGAACCAAGAATGGCAGTTCAAGAAAAGGTTAAGTCTATAATCGCAGAACAGTTAGGGGTAAAGCCCGAAGAGGTCACTCCCGAGGCATCCTTCGTCGATGATCTGGGCGCGGATTCTTTGGATACCGTAGAGTTGGTTATGGCATTAGAAGAAGAATTCGGCATTGAGATACCCGATGAGGATGCTGAGAAGATAGCCACTGTCGGCGATGCCATGAAGTATATTGAAGAAAAAAGCGCTAACAAATAATATTTATATAGATAATTTTAGTAAATTACCCCGCTATTTTTGTTTGGCGGGGTAAGTTTTTCCCGCCAGGCTCTCCGAAAATAGGCGGGATCCCGCCGAAGTAATAACGCAGGCGGGAATTTCCAATATAATATTAATCTATGAAAGATAATCGCGTAGTAGTTACGGGTTTAGGGGTGATTTCTCCGGTGGGCAACGACATTCCAGCCTTTTGGCAAGCCTTAAAGGAGGGTAAGAATGGCGTAGGCCCGATAACCAGTTTTGATGCTACTAATTTTGATTCGCGCGTTGCCGGGGAGGTCAAGGGTTTTGACCCTAAGAACTACGGAATAGAATTCAAGGATATCAAGCGCACGGATAAATTCGTGCAATATGCCATTGCTTCAGCCAGACAGGCCATAACTTCTTCAGGTTTAGATTTAGCAAAAGAGAATAGGGAAAGAATCGGCGTATTGATCGGCTCCGGCATAGGCAGCTTATATACGATAGAGAAGGAACACAATATTTTTCTTAATAAGGGGCCTTCGCGCATGTCCCCTTTCCTTATCCCCATGCTCATTGTCAACGAAGCCAGCGGCTATGTGGGGATTATCTTTGACTTAAAGGGCCCTAATTCCTGCATTGCTACCGCTTGCGCTTCGGGGTCGCACGCTATCGGAGACGCCTATAGGATTATTGAACGCGGGGACGCGGATATAATGATTTCCGGCGGCACGGAAAGCTGCCTTGTGGCTACGGCAGTAGGCGGGTTCTGCGCTTTAAAGGCGCTTTCCAAGCATAATAATGAACCCCAAAAGGCATCCCGCCCGTTTGATAAGGAACGCGACGGGTTTGTCATCGCCGAGGGATGCGGTTTAGTAGTGTTAGAGAGTTTAGAACACGCCCAAAAAAGGAATGCGCCGATTATTGCCGAGATTGTCGGGTTCGGGATGACCTGCGATGCGTATCATATAACCGCGCCGGATCCCGCGGGTGAAGGAGCAGGCCGGGCAATGAAGGCAGCTTTAGCCGATGCCAAGCTTAATCCCGAACAGGTGGATTATATTAACGCGCACGGCACCTCAACCAAGCTGAACGATAAAATTGAGACGCTCTCTATGAAAATGGCTTTTGGCAGCCACGCCAAAAAAGTCATGGTCTCTTCAACCAAATCCATGACCGGCCATGCCCTGGGAGCTGCCGGCGGGATAGAATTTGTGGCCTGCTGCCTGACGATAAAAGATGGTGTAGTACATCCTACGATAAACTACGAACATCCTGATCCTGAATGCGACCTGGATTATGTTCCCAATGTCTCCCGCAAGGCCGATGTCAAGGTGTGCATGTCCAATTCTTTAGGTTTTGGCGGGCATAACGCCTCCCTCATCGTCAAGAAGTTCACAGGCTAACCGCCTCAAGAAAGCTCAGAATGGGTTATACTATCGCAGAAAAAATATTATTGGCGCATACTGACAAGAAAGCTATCCGGCCGGGCGAGTTTATCGAGGCGGATATTGACCTTGCTTTAGGCAATGATATTACCGCGCCTTTTGCTATCGAGCAATTCAAAAAGAGCGGGACAAGGCAGGTCTTTGACAGGAATAAGATCGTCCTTGTCCCTGACCACTTTGCTCCGGCAAAAGATTTAAGAAGCGCCAACCAGTGCAAGATCTTAAGCGATTTTGCGCGAGAGCAGAAAATAAAGAATTATTTTGAAGTCGGCTGCATGGGTATTGAGCATGCGCTTTTGCCCGAGTTGGGCCTGGTTTTACCGGGGGACCTGGTGATCGGCGCGGATTCACATACCTGCACCTACGGCGCGTTAGGCGCGTATTCAACGGGCGTAGGCTCGACAGATTTAGCCCGCGCCTTTATTGACGGAAAATGCTGGTTTAAAGTCCCGGGTTCGGTTAAATTTATTTATCAAGGAAAGCTTAAGAAATGGGTTGGCGGTAAAGACCTGATTCTTTTTACCATCGGTAAGATCGGAGTAGACGGAGCTTTATATAAAGCGATGGAATTTTCCGGGCCGGTAATCCGCTCTTTAAGCATGGATGACAGGTTTTCCATGAGCAATATGGCGATTGAGGCCGGGGCGCGCGCAGGCATAATTGAGCCGGATGCCACGACCAAAGAATATGTTTCTAAATTTAAGCGTAAGCCTAAATTCTATAAATCCGACAGTGACGCTAAATATGATAAGATTTATGAATGGGATGTAACGGACTTAGAGCCGCAGGTAGCCTGTCCGCACTTACCGAGCAATGTTAAGCCGGTGAGCAGCTTAAAAGACGTTAAATTAGACCAGGTGGTTATCGGTTCCTGCACTAACGGCAGGATTTCGGATTTACGGGCGAGCGCAAAAATCCTTAAAGGCAAAAAAATCAAGTACGGATTAAAATTAATCGTCATCCCGGCGACGCAGAAGATTTATTTAGCAGCGGTAAAAGAGGGGCTGGCGGAAATATTCGTTAAGGCAGGCGGAATATTTTCTACGCCTACCTGCGGCCCCTGTTTAGGCGGGCATATGGGTATCCTGACCGAAGGAGAGGTTGCCTTAGCTACTACCAACAGGAATTTTATCGGAAGAATGGGCAGTGTCAAGAGCTTTGTCTATTTGTCTAATCCCGCGGTAGCCGCGGCTTCGGCGATTACCGGCAGGATTACGCACCCAAAGGAAATAAAATAGGGACGGTTCTCAACTCGTGAGGGAACTGTCCCCAAACAGGGGACGCTTTAGCTTGGTCTTGAGAACCGTCCCTAAGTAAAGGAAAGATGATTATCAAAGGTAAGGTCCATAAATTCGGCGATGACATAAACACCGACGATATTATCGCGGCTAAATACCTGGTTTCTACCGACCCCAAGGAATTGGGTAGCCATTGCATGGAAAGCATTGCCCCAAATTTTGTCAAGACTGTTGGCGCAGGCGATATAATCGTAGCCGGAAATAATTTCGGGTGCGGTTCAAGCCGCGAGCACGCGCCGGTAGCGATTAAGGGGAGCGGGATTTCGGCGGTGATTGCCAAAAGCTTTGCCGCGATTTTCTTCCGCAACGCCATCAATATAGGATTACCGTTTTTAGAATCGGATGCTGTGGATAAGATAAAGGAAGGGGATTTGATTGAAATAGACTTGGGCAGTGGTATAATAAAAAACCTGGCCCAGAACACTACTTATAAGACCCAGGGCTTCCCTGAATTTTTACAGGAGCTGGTGGAAAAGGGCGGGTTGATGAACTATATTAAAGCAAAGGAACGCAGAAATGTATAAAATAGCGGTTATCCCCGGCGACGGAACTGGCCCGGAAGTGGTGCGTGAAGGGCTAAAGTGCCTTTCGGCAGCCGGAAAAAAATTCAAATTCCAATATGAGGCCAAAGAATTTGATTTTAGCGGCCGCAGGTACCTGGCGACCGGGAAGTTGGTGGAAGATAAGGATGTCGAGGAGTTAAAAAAATATTCCGCGATTTACCTTGGCGCAGTCGGCGACCCGGAGGTCAAGCCGGGCATTATTGAAACAGGGGTCTTGCTAAAGCTAAGGTTTGCTTTAGACCAGTATATAAACTTAAGGCCGGTTAAACTCTATAGCTCCGCTTTTTGCCCTTTAAAAGACAAAAAACCGGAGGATATTGATTTCGTAGTCGTGCGCGAAAATTCCGAAGGCCTGTATAAAGGTATGGGTGAATTCAAAGCTAAAGGCACCGAGGATGAAGTAGCGATACAAATCTCTTATAATACGCGTAAAGGGGTAGAGCGCTGTATCCGCTACGCTTTTGAGTATTGCCGTAAGCGCAACAAGAAGAAAAAACTCACTCTCTGCGGCAAGACCAATGTTTTAACTTATGCCTGGGATCTTTGGGAGAGGACGTTTAATGCAGTGGCCAAAGATTACCCGGATATTACCACAGATTACGCGCATGTGGACGCGACAACCATGTGGTTTGTAAAAAATCCGGAGTGGTTTGACGTGATTGTCACGGACAATATGTTCGGGGATATTATTACGGATTTAGGCGCGATGATCCAGGGCGGTATGGGTATTGCTGCCGGAGGCAATATTAACCCGCAGGGCGTATCCATGTTTGAGCCGATCGGCGGAAGCGCGCCTAAATATACAGGTAAGAATGTAATCAACCCGCTGGCTGCGATTTGCGCCGCAGGGATGATGTTGGAGAATTTAGGCGAGGAGAAGGCAGGTAAGGCAGTTGAGCAGGCGGTAATCAAAGTCGCCAATAAAAAATTAAAATCCCTGGCCGCGGGTAAAATGGGTTATTCCACCGCGCAAGTAGGGGATTTAGTAGTGGAGAATCTTTAATGCTGAAAAAATCAAAATATAATGTAGCAGTCATAGGCGTGGGCGCAGTCGGGATTGAGATGCTGCGCGTCTTAAAACAGCGCAATTTTCCGGTTGGGGAATTACGGGTTTTTGCCCGCTCAGGGCGCGATATAGAGGTAGGTGGCGTAAGCTATCCGGTAAAACCCATCAGCCCCGAAGGATTTGATGGCATAGATATTGCTTTATTCGCCGGAACCGAAGGAGAGAAAGGCGCTGCGGTTACTTACGCGCCTGAGGCGGTAAAAAGAGGCGCGGTAGTCATTGATAACGGCGCGGATTTCCGCATGGACCCGAAAGTACCGTTAGTCGTCCCTGAGGTCAATGCCGCCGACGTTAAAAAACATCAAGGGATAATCTCTAACCCTAATTGTTCCACTATACAGATGGTCGTCGCTTTAAACCCGATCCATAAAAAAGCCGGGATAAAAAGAATCATTGTCACTACTTTACAGGCTTCCAGCGGCGCGGGTAAAGCAGCGGTTGAGCAGTTAAAAGAAGAGAATGTCTTGATCGCGCAAGGCGGGTTTGGTAATTTACAGGTAAATGCCAGCCACAAATACATGCCGCAGCAGCTGGCGTACAATGTTTTTCCGCACATCGGCTCCTTTGTTGAAGGCGATTATACTAACGAAGAGTGGAAGTTGGTTAAAGAGACCCACAAGATTATGCACGCGCCGAAGATCAAGATTTCGGCGACTACCGTGAGGGTGCCGGTACGGACCGGGCATTCCGAATCGGTTTATATTGAGACTGTGCGTTCTGTTTCAGCCGCTCAGGTCAAAGCCATCCTTGCAAAAGCGCCGGGCGTGATTTTAATGGATGAGCCGAAAAATAACCTTTACCCCATGCCTAAAGACGCGGAGGGCAGGGATGAGATTTTTGTCGGCCGTATCCGTAAAGACGCTTTCGTGAAAAATGGCTTATGGCTGTGGGTAGTGGCGGATAACCTGCGTAAAGGCGCAGCTACCAATGCCGTTCAGATCGCCGAATGCGTAATCTCAGGCTCGAGATAGAATACGACGGAACAAATTACGCGGGCTGGCAGGTCCAGAACAAAGGCCGCGCCAAGACAATTCAGGCGGTAATCGAAAAAACCCTCCGGAGGATCCTCCAGGAAAAAATAAAATAAATCGCTTCGGGCAGGACCGATGCCGGCGCGCACGCCAGGGCGCAGGTCGCTAATTTTTTTACCCGCTCAAAGATCGCCCTTTCCCGTTTAAAGCTGGCCCTGAACGGAAACCTTCCCGAAGATAT